>JAFGTN010000671.1 GCA_016934075.1 Pirellulales bacterium | reverse complement strand
TCGTTGTCGAAAACGATCACGTCGGCCTCGGCCGCTTTGGCCAGCATGACCAACTCATCGACTTTGCCACTGCCCAAATAAGTCGCCGCCAAGGGCTTCGATCGGCGCTGCATCATGTGCCCCACAACCCGACAGCCGGCGGCTTCAGCCAGGCCCTCGAGTTCGTCCAGCGGGGGGGTCTCCAGCCTGCGGTCAGACAATATTACGCTAACCAGAAAAGCCGCCTCCTCGGCAACACTCTCGCTGCGGTCAATCTCGGTAACGATAGTCGTACTCCTCATGTTTCGTGATCCCCATATACTATTCTACCCCGACGAGAGCGAAAAGGCCCTACATCCCATGGGGTGCTTGCTACCGGATACCAGTCGGTAAAAGTAATGAGAACACGGGTTGGAAAAGGTTCGCTGAGTCATTCACTCATTTACACATGCATCATTGGACTTATTATGGAAAGTGCAGCCAGGACAATGGATAATAAGGTTCCAAATAAGAATAATACACTAGTAGAAAACGTCGACCGCCATCCAAACCAACTCAAGTAGCCGTCGATAAGCGGGCCGAGGCAAAAGCACAGGTTCGCCAATAACGCGCCCACAATCACTCTTCCTATAAGGTCCCCTTCGTCTATTGAGACAGGCAAACACATCACGCAGAATCCGCATGTCAAAACTGTAACACAGAGGAGGATCAGGTTGTATACTAATCGGAGCTTCTCCCAAGTTACAAACGTTCGTCCCACACGGATCAGGCGGACATTTTTAGCGTCTAGTTTTTGGCCAGCCAGTTCCCAACCTTCATCGTTTTCAATATTATCCGTTGGAGCATATGGATTCGCCGGTTCGTTTGACATTATGCTGATCGACTTCCAGTTTGGTTTTAAATCTATCCTGTCAATCCCGTTCATTCTGTCCAAAAAAACCAATCAACGGTCCTTCCTACACCATCTCTCCCTCGATCATCTGGCAATAGCTCTCGTAGCGTCGTTCGTCTATGCGACCGTCGGCCACGGCGTCTTTCACCGCGCAATCGTCCTCGTGCGTGTGCGTGCAATCGGGATAGCGGCAGTGCGAAACGTAGGAACGCAGATCACGGAAGAAGCCGGGCACCTCTTCGGGTATGACGTCCCAGAGCTGGAATTGGCGGATGCCGGGCGTGTCGACTACGTATCCACCGCCGGAAAACGGGATAAGCCGGGCGGTGGTAGTCGTGTGCCGGCCCTTTTCACTCTCGGCACTCACGGTGCGGACGCGGAGTTGCAGACTGGAATCGACGGCGTTCAACAACGACGACTTGCCCACGCCGCTTTGCCCGGTAACCACACTCTCGCGACCGGCCAACATACGGCGGAAGCGTTCCAGGCCAAAACCGGTCTTTGCACTGAGCAGCATGACCTGGTAGCCCATCTGGCTGTAGACGCCGATCAACGGCTGGAAGCCCGCCGGGTCGACCAGGTCGATTTTGTTGATGCAAATCACCGGGCAAATGCCGCTCTTATCGGCGGCGATGAGCATGCGGTCGATTAAGTTCGGTTTCAGCCGAGGCTCAGCCGCGCTGGTTACAATCAGCAATTGGTCGACGTTGGTGACGATAATATGCTGTCGCCCGCGGCTGGTACGACAAACACTGCCTCGACGGGGCTCGACGCGTTCGATGATACCCTCGCGGATATTATCGTCGTTAGTGTCGACAGAGCGGAAAAACACGCGGTCGCCGGCGGCCACAACGTGCCGCTGGTCGGTGGCCAGGGTTTTCAGCAAGCGGCGGGTTGCGCATTGGTAGACCTGCCCATCCTCCTGTTCGACCATGCTGATGAGACCATGCACGGATAAGACGCGGCCGGGACGGCAGGTCGTTTCGTCGACTTCCAGGCGGATACCGAAGCCCGGTTCGTCGCCATCGTCGACCGCCTCGCCGGTAATAGTACGACGGCGCGTGAGATCACCCTTGCCGCTGATGCGTTCTTGCTGCTGGGTGTCCTCTTCCTCGAAGCCGTGCTCGTCGAATTGACGAGTCCAGTTGGTCTTGCGAGGTCGGACGGAACGGTTCTTGCGAAAATCCGCCCGAACCTTGCCTTTGCCTTTTTTGTTCTTGGCCATAGGCGAATTTAAAGAGCGTCGTTACGTTTACGCAGTTGGCCGGCGCTGTCGTCAGTAATGTCGTAGCGTATACCGCCTTCGTGTATGGGCTTGGGGCGATTCGACTTCCTGGCCGAGCGCGGCGTCTTGCTCAGACCGGCCCGGTCCAGCAACGACTTCCCGAAAATCTCCCGCTCGGCCGAATCCGGAGGCGGTGGTCCGATGGCGCCCAATTCGGCGGGTGAATACTGAATCTCGTATTTGTGCTTCGAGACTGAAAGTGTGTCGCCCGGATCGAGACGCTTTTCGACAACACGCATCCCGTTGACCTTGATACCGTTGCGGCTGTTCTTGTCTTGAACGTACCAATAGCCGTCATTGATTGTCAATTGGCAATGGTGGGCCGAGACGTTCGAGAAACGCAAAACAATATCACAACCTTCGCGCCTACCGACAAGAAGTGATTTTTTTAGTAAGGGAATTGGGTCTCCCCCACCCATGGGAACGAGTTCACCGTACATTATTGGCGCTCTTATTTGATGATGCCTGTCAACTTAAACTTGCGTGTTAACTAGCAGAGAAACTACTGGTCTCTGAACACAATCCCTATACTTATTACTACTTATTATTGCGTCTTACTGTGTCGATTTAAACTCCCACCTCTTTGTACAACCTGGACCAATGCCCACACCTTTTACGAGGTCCGTATGGTGTCGGGGGGGACGCAGCATCCGCTATTCTAAACGAGTGCCCGTTTGTCGTCAACGAATACCCCCTCTAAATCGCTAGCCCCAAATGAAGTTACCACCCAGACCAACTCGTGGCGGGAGGCAGGTTTGCGATATCACCAACTCCGCTTCTTTCTCCGGCGGCGATTCGGCCACGATGTGCGTAAACTCTGCGTAGATGGGCGATTAGGCTGTCCAAATGCAGATGGAACCATCTCAACGGGGGGGTCTGTATTTTGCAGTGCATTGAGCTTCAGCCCCAGCCTATACCACCGCGATGGGGTGATTGTCAAGCAGATAGCCGAAAGCACAACGCGAATCACACGACGGCATGGTGCTAGACATTTCCTTTCCTTGCATATTTCCAGCCCGGCACCAATACACACGCCCCGGTAAATCGGCATCGTTCGCTATATCGGGAGGCATTGGCTCAAGACGGCATGGTAGGGCTGGTTGTCGGCACAAGACACGACTGCATGGGCAACGACGTGCTCAGCGGCCGCTTGAAACTAACCTGTCGCGACGAGTATATTGGGTATCTCGTAGACTTTAACGTACTAGACGCCATCCATGCGGAACTGCGGCGGCGGGATACATGGCAGGGACGGTTTTATGCGGTGTAAAACAAACAAAAAACACAAGACCGGCAATAACCGAGGGTGGCTGCTATTCATTATTTTCGGCACAGTTGCCCTCGGCTGTGGCTCCGAAGCACATAAAGATATCCGAACGGAAAATAAAATGAGTGATAAGCTTTACGAAATCGTCTACGTGCCCGATGCAAAAATCGAAATCGACGGCCGGCTCAACGAAGCGGCCTGGGAAAAAGCCAATTTACTCGATGATTTCACATTTCCGTGGAACGACGCCAAGGCCCCAGCCACGCATTTCAGGGCGATCGTGGACAACGAAAAGCTTTATTTCTCTTATCAGGTCTGGGATGAAGACATCGTTCTGGTCGAACCATACAAGCATAAAAACGATTCCGAGGGCGAAGACCGCGTCGAGGTGGTGGTTTCCTGCGACCGCGAGTTGAAGCGCTACTTTGCCGCTGAAATAGATGGACGCGGACGCGTACTCGATTTCCAGTCATCTTATCACCGCCAGTTCGACTTCTCCTGGAGTTGGCCAACCTTGGAAACCGCGGGCACGATCACGGACGAAGGGTATAACGTCGAAGGTTCCATACCGCTAGAAACGCTCGAGTCACTCGGCCTGGGCTCGCTTCTTTCGGGCGACGATTTGATTATCGGCCTCTTCAGAGCCGAATTCAGCCACGGCCCCGACGGCGAAACGATCGAGGACTGGATTAGTTGGGCGCAGCCACAAGTATCGGAACCGGACTTCCACGTCCCCAGCGGATTCGGGACAGCCCGCGTGGTTCGCTAGCGGCGAGTCTGGATAGGGCGCATAACCAAACGTAACGGTCATTCCGGTTAAATTGAATTGACTTATTCTATGTGCAAAGTAGGCTTCCCATAAGAAGTCTACCTATTTGTAATCCGTGCATTACAAGGCCTTACTGCGTGCCCCCTACTACTTACGAAGAATCTTACCCGGCATCAACTTCGGTAGAAACCGGCTCGGTAAAGGAAGTCATCCTTGCCGACGGCTCGCGAATCGATGTTTCCAACCTCTCGCTCGAAGAGCTGAGGGCACTTCATTGGGAGCAGGACCGCGATTTCGCCGCACGCATTCTCGCTGCGCCAAAAAGATCCGAACAGCGAATCCTGGCGGTGCGGCAGGCCTACGAAACCATACCGATCATTTTTGAGCAGAAGCAACTCGTCGCCGGGGAAAATGACACTCTGGGCTTGAAACCCCGCTATCCGATATTGGTCCGGAAGCTGCTCGAACGCCAGAAAAAACGAAACCTAGAACCATCTTTCTTTGAGATCGGTTTTGGATCCGGCGGGCTTTTAAAATCGGTGATAGATTGCGGCTGTCCAGTCGCCGGCGTTGAAGCCTCGCAGTGTCTGCGCGACCAGGCTGTAGCATTCCTCGGCCCGGAACACTCCGACAAGTTGGTGGTTGCTGATTTTCTCAGTCACAATCCCGACCACCAGTGCCAACCATACACGCTGATATATTGGAACGACGTTTTCGAGCACATTCCGCCCGACGAAATCGAGGACTATCTGGCTAAAATATTCGATATGCTGGTGCCGGGCGGCTCGCTTGTTACAATCACTCCCAACTGGTACAACCGCCCGTCAGACGCCACCGCAATCTACCACCCGCCCAGAACCAAAGCCCGCGGACTGCATCTCAAGGAATATACGCTTTCGGAGGTATGCGTCTTGCTCCGCCAAGCAGGCTTCAACCGCGTCGAAGTCCCACTATTCCTCAGCCGCAACAATATCCACCTATGCGGCACCGGCTTGGCGCGTGTGAAATGCTTCATGGAACCCGCGCTCGAATGGATGCCCTTCCGCCTGGCACAAATTCTATGCCGCGGATTGGGGTTATATTGTACTATCGCGACAAAGTAGCGGCGCCCGACCGGTTTGAGGAAAAAATAGCGGCGGGATACGAGCCGTGGCTAGCGAAGCCTTCTCGACAGTATCAGACTCAGAAAGCCGCACAACAACATGGCAACGCAACCTGGTTCCGGCACACCCGCGACGGATGACGAATCTTCGTAATAGTGAGCCGCCAGAAGTCCCAGGTCACAGACATCAACGCAACCTTCTCCAGTAAAATCGCCGTCACCCCACTCGGCTCCACTCCCAGTGCCGTAATGTGATGCCAGGACGCCCAGGTCGCTCACGTCTACCGTACCGTCACGATTTGCATCGCCGGGGGTATATGGAATTGATTCGGCGATTTCCGTCCATAGCGCCCAGGCGGCATAGGCCTTCTGATTACCGTTGAGCGGTTGGCTGTGCGCGCAGGAACAATCAAACCAGTCTGTGCCTTCTTCGTGTGAATTCTGCCAATCCGTGGCCCAGTTTTTATCGCGCGTGCCGTTGCCGTCAGAATCGTAATCGCAGTTGTCCGTCACCAGTTTGTCGCCATAGTATTCTCCGTCGGGATCCCAGCTTTCGATGTCGGCGAAATCGTAGAGAATCTTGTCGTTGGCGATACAATAATCGCGAATCTGCTGGTTTCTAAGAAAAAGATTTCCGGTGGTGCTACAACCATTAGTGTGCCCGGTCATATACACGAAGTTGACGTCGGGATAATCTTCCTCCAAGTCGTTCATCAAGTTAAGGTATATGTCGATGTTGGCAGCCGTGGTATCGGCTTGCCCACACCACGACCACATAATCACGTTCACGTCGCTGTTGGCGGGATCGTTCAAATAGTCGCGGGTGCTTGCCGCCCAGGTGATTCGGTCGGGGTTGCCCAAATCACCACTCTTAAAATAATCGTCCAGGTCGAGAACGCCGGCCGGAGGGCTACTGGAATCGACCCATTTGAAAGTGTCATCCGGATAAGTATTATTCAGTCCGTCGCCGTTCATGAAAGTGTTCATGGCCGTCATGCCGGTAGTCACCTGACTGCCGTGCGAGGTGTGTCCGTAACCGATATGCAATGTGTCCTTTGCCAAATTGATGGACGACAAAGAGAGGGACATGATGTCGGTGTCGTTATGATCGATAACGAAACCGGCTTCCACCAAACGCGCCATGGACATTGACACTAGAGCTACAGCAACGAAAGTGAAACTCAAACGACACATACTGGATACTCCTATAGCTGAGAAAGGCCCAGACCCCCAATAGAACTAGATCTTCTGAGCATAAGAGAATGCCAAAAAATTGTCAAACGTTTTATTACTCTCAAAGCGTTACTTATTATTTTCTGACAAAACAGAGTTTTTACTCCGATTTCCATGCACAAATCAAGCAGCCCGTTGAAAAAGTCGCACTAGCAAGTTTTGGGTGCCACTGCTGGCTTGTCCAGCAGTGTATTTCCGGGAACTTATTGCACTCACTGCTGGACAAGCCAGCAGTGGCACCCTTTTT
>JAFGTN010000670.1 GCA_016934075.1 Pirellulales bacterium | reverse complement strand
ACCCCAAGGCTTTCATGGACAAGTGTCCCGACCGCAGCAGCTTCAAGTCGATTCGAGAACTGGACGACAACATTACGCCTAAAAAAGGCAAGTTCCCACCCGAGTGCAACTTGGCGCATGAAGACTACGTGCCGCGCAATTGGACACCGACCACGTTTGCCTGGACGGCGCCGGGCATGTGCCACAAGCCGCTCTACTTCGAACAAATCCAGGTCGAGCGTTACGGCCACAGTTGGGGCCCGATCCTGCAACCGCTCATCTCCGGCGCCCACTTTTTCGTCACCGTGCCGATTCTGCCCTACAAAATGGGCACATATCCGCCGTGCGAATGCATGTATAGCCTGGGTTACTACCGGCCCGGTAGCTGCGCCCCGTACATGCTCGATCCCTTCCCCATCAGCGTGCGAGGCGGCCTCATCCAGGCCGGTGCCGTGGTCGGAACGGCGGCCATCGTGCCGTAAGCCGGCAAGCGGATATCTATGAGAAACTACAAGGGCGAGACGCCGCGGCGTTTCGCCCTTTTTGTATTCTTTGTACATGGAAAACGTTGGCCGTCAAATGCAAGTTGCAAAGGCCGTACGGCTAGCCTATGTCGCCTTGGGCTTTTTGGATATAATATCCCAGAATCGCCCAAACTTGGCCGTATAAATGGATGTCAACAGGATTATGAGTATCGATCTTGCCCTCACTCCGGCAAACCACATCGTTGTTCTCCAAAGGCCCGGCAGGGAAGATGGCTTTTACGACGATACTTCGGACGCGCTGCGCGACAGCAAGCTTGATCGAGTGGTGGAGGCATTTAAATCTGTACAGGCAGAAGGACTTTTCACACTGGCGGCCGAAAAATTGGAACCTCCTTTTCCAGCTTCATTCGGCTACTGGCGAGGATTTGCTCGATGCTACTTGACTGAGCTTTGCCACACGCCGGAAGGAGCAAACGCTCAGATCGAGGCCATCCCGACGCCGGCATCGGCGGAACTCGAAACGTTGCTTTTGAGTGTTCCGCCCATGCCTGGGGCCGAGTACGTCACCCGCGACGTTCTTGAGGATATTTGGAATGACCTGGACGCGTGGGTTCGCCGGCAAGTTGCATCTTACAAGCAAGGCCTGTCGGGATTCTTGGAAAAGCGGGCGCCACTATGGCACAAAGTTGGACGGGTTTGCTTCCATTTGGCCGAGAACCGTCGCGATGTGGATTATCCTTTCGCGTTTTTGGCGACTTATACCTCAAGTATCACGGATGGCGCTCGCGTGCAGTATAAGCCGATTAGCAAGGCTCTGCAGGAATATGCCGGGGCGAAGAACAAGAAGGCACTGGTCAAGTTGCTCTCACCCGTGCATCTGGCGTCGAAAAGCAGTCGGTTCATCGAGGAACTTGTCGAATCGGGTGATATCTACCAGCCGCTTGCATGGACGCCTCGCGAGGCCTATCGTTTTTTAAAGGAGGTGCCTGTCTTTGAGAAAAGCGGAGTTCTTGTGCGACTGCCCGACTGGTGGAAGAAGCGGCCTCGGCCGCGCGTGGGTGTTTCGATCGGCGATAAGAAGCAGAAGAAGTTCGACGCCGAAGGAATGCTCGACTTCAAAGTGAAATTGGCCTTGGGTGATGAAGAACTCACACAAGCCGAGTGGAACGAACTGCTTGCCGCTGACGAAGGGCTCGTGTTGCTGCGAGGGCAGTGGGTCGAGGTGGACCGTGAGAAACTGACCGAAGCACTCAACCATTGGAAGATGGTCGAAGAGCAGGCCGAGGGAGGGCTGTCTTTTGTCGAAGGCATGAGGCTTCTGGCCGGTGCTCCCATGGATCTGGCCGCGGAGGATGTTGGGAGTGAACAGCGGCAAGAGTGGTCATTCGTTTCGGCGGGCAAATGGCTCGATCAGATGCTTGCCGAGTTACGCAGCCCCCAGAACCTGAAACAAGCCCAACCCGGACATGAATTGAATGCGACTTTGCGAGAGTATCAAGAGACGGGCGTCAATTGGTTGTGGTTTTTGTCGCGATTGGGACTCGGTGCGTGTCTGGCCGATGATATGGGGCTGGGCAAGACAATTCAGGTTTTGGCGCTCTTATTGGCGTTGAAGAAGAAACGGGGCACCAAACCGTCGCTATTGGTTTTGCCGGCCTCGCTGTTAGCCAACTGGAAAGCGGAAATGCTGCGATTCACTCCCACGCTGCGAGCCAGGTTCGTTCATGCTTCCGAAACCTCGAAGGATGAACTATCCCGCATGGCCGATGATCCCGGCGGGACATTGAAGGGCGTCGACGTCGTTTTAACTACGTACGGAATGCTATCGCGACAACGTTGGTTGCAAGACGTCGCCTGGGAGCTTGTGATACTCGACGAGGCGCAGGCCGTGAAGAATCCGGCGGCCCGACAGACGAAAGCCGTCAAGCGGATCCAAGCCGACGCCCGCATCGCGCTAACCGGCACACCCATCGAGAACCGCCTTTCCGATCTCTGGTCGCTGTTCGATTTCCTTTGCCCCGGCTTGCTCGGATCGCAGAAGAAGTTTAAGGAATTCGTTAAGATGCTCGACGCCCGCGAGAAAAACCGCTATGCACCGTTGCGTGGCCTTGTGCAACCATACATATTGCGGAGGATGAAAACTGATAAACGCATCATCGCCGATCTGCCGGACAAAACAGAGTTGAAAGCTTTTTGTGGCTTGGGTAAGAGGCAAGCCGCCTTGTATGCCAAGCTGGTTCAAGAGTTGGCCGATTCGCTGGACGGTCTAGACGGCATGAAACGCCGCGGCTTGGTGCTGGCGTATCTGATGCGTTTCAAGCAACTCTGCAACCACCCCAGCCAACTCCTCGGCGACGGGCAATTCGATGCCAAGGAGAGCGGAAAGTTCGCGCGGCTGGCGGAAATTGGCGAGGAAATCTCATCGCGACAGGAGAAGGCGCTGGTCTTTACGCAGTTTCGTGAAATGACCGAACCGCTGGCTCACTTCATGTCCAAGGTTTTCGGACGAGGCGGACTTGTACTGCACGGAGGAACCCCCGTAAAACGCCGCAAGCGCCTCATCGACCGGTTCCAACAAGACGACGGGCCGCCGTTCTTCGTGCTCTCGCTCAAGGCCGGTGGCACGGGCTTGAATCTGACTGCAGCTTCGCACGTGATCCATTTCGACCGCTGGTGGAATCCGGCCGTTGAGAACCAGGCGACCGACCGCGCCTTTCGCATCGGCCAGCGGCGTAATGTCCTGGTACACAAATTTGTCTGCCGGGGGACGGTCGAGGAGAAGATCGACGTATTAATTGAGGAAAAAACACAACTGGCCACCGACCTTCTCGAAGGCGGCGCGGATCGGATGCTGACCGAAATGTCCGACGCCGAGTTGGTGAATCTCGTGTCTCTCGATGTGGAAAAGGCACGCATGTAGACAAACGCTGATCAGTGTCAATATAATGGGGCGTCTCCGAAAGGCGAAAGACAAACGAAAGGAACTATGTCATGTGGCTAGAATGGGCGCCATACGTTCCAGTGGCGGAACGACGCCGTCGCGCGGAACGAAAGATGCAATCGCTTCGTAAAAAGGGTGTTGATATTCAGCCCGTGCGGATTGAAGGCCGCAAGATTGCCAAGACATTTTGGGGCGAAGCCTGGTGCAATCATCTTGAATCTTTTAGCGACTTCGCAAACCGCTTGCCCCGCGGACGAACTTATGTACGTAACGGTTCGGTCTGCCATCTGGCAATCACCAAAGGAACGATCACAGCCAAGGTTAGCGGTTCCGAAATTTACGATCTGCGCATCAGTGTCAAGACTTTACCGAGCAAAAAGTGGAAGGTCCTAAAGCGAAAGTGCAGCGGTCAAATCGGCTCGCTGATCGAACTGCTGCGGGGCAGCCTGTCGGACAACATTATGGAGGTGGTTACCGACCGCAAGAATGGTTTGTTCCCGCTGCCGGGTGAAATCTCCCTGGATTGCAACTGTCCGGACTGGGCCGTAATGTGCAAGCACGTGGCGGCGGCGTTGTACGGAGTCGGTGCTCGGTTTGACGAAAAACCGGAACTGTTGTTCGAGTTGCGCGGAGTAGACCACGAGGAACTGATCGACACAGATGCACAAACCGCCGTCTCCACCGCAACAAGCAAGGGCAAGTCGAAGCGACTTGTTACGGGTGATTTGTCCGATGTGTTCGGCATTGATATTGCATCCAGTAACGCCGATAGTCCCTCGTCCAAAACGCCCAAGAAGAAAGCCTCGAAAAAACCCACCTCAAAGCGAAAGAAAACAGCAAAGAAGAAAACGTCCGTCAAAGGGGCAGCCAAAAAAGCGGCCAAACCCAAAGCGACAAAGAAGACAAAAAAGAAGTCTGTAAAGAAGAAGGTCCCGATCAAAAGGCCGACGAAAAAAACAGCAGCCAAGAAAGCTGCCAAAAAGACGGGCAAGAAGAAGTCTACAAAGAAGTCCACAAAGAAGTCCACAAAGAAGTCCACAAAGAAGGTCAGCGGTCGGTCTCGCCGACCTGTTTGAAATGTTGGCAGCTTATTGCAGCGGTTGAAACGGAAAGAAACAAAGTGCAACAAGACCGGCCAGAAGAAACCATAAGCACGGTAGAATCGTCGCCCGAGTGGGAGTGGTCGCCGGCGGGTAAAACGGGGTTCGTCTTTGCGGGCGTATACTTACCGCTGGGGTGCTTCGTATTAGCCTCCGCAGGCAATCCCCTGGAACTTATGGAAGACTGGCCCGCCGGCAGTTTTGCCGGCTATTGCGGATTGTTGTTTTCTCTAAAAACGTGCTTGCCGTTCTATCCGCTTCTTTTGTATTCGATAGTGTGCATGGTATGCATGATTGTTCGGCCTCAACGTTATTCGAGACTATTCGTTGTCCGGCTGGGGATTTTTACAGGCGTGCCGCTCGCCCTGCAATACTTTGTTCTACTGGCAATTGCGTCACGGGAGGTTGACTTCATATCAACCCCATTGCTGGCGATGTTTCTGTGGGGGTGTGCTTGGTTGTTTGCATGGCCCTATTCCTGCCGCAAATCTGATAAGCCGTCAGTAGGACTGAAAGTTCTAGGTGTAATCGCGGGGTTAGCATTGATATACACCCTCATTCCACCTAATTGTTTTGTGGTTCCTCTGGCCTGCTCCACACCCTGGGCAATAATCGCTTACGCGATGATGAGTTGGCAAATTTTTCGCCACCGTACTCGAGGGCCCTGGCAGTTCAGTCTCGCGCAACTTTTTATTTTCATTTTCTGGTTAGCTGCTTATTGTAGTGCCTGGAGGATATCGGCCATGGCAATGCTGGCGGAATAGTGTATGCTCAAGAAAGGCTGTAAGGTTCTACACGTTGTTTGTTCACATATATTTTTTAGCACAGCCGCTTGCGGCTGTGTCAGGGGGATAGAGTGGAACAAGACCGGCAAGGGGAAACTCGGCAGATTGAAGATAGCAATGGACCCGAAGATTCGATCGACTCGCCCGTGGTTGAAAAATTTCCACCCTTGTTGGATAACCGGAAAGTTATTTATCTGACGCCACTTCAGACTGATGCCAAAGCGGCTTTTCCCCAATTATTTCTTATCGCATTGCTTTTTCGTGCACTTCGAATCTCGCCCGGGCCACTTATGGTGCTTCATGCTGCTCATCGCGCGGAGCACGCCTTCGTCGAGTTCCATACGCAACGTCACACTGCGACCACTCGGCAAAGCGACCACTCGGATACTGTTCCGTCCATAGGCCTTCTCCATCGCGTCGTCGGCTTTATCCGCCGCTTCACGGCACTTGGGTGGGCCGAACTCCTCGGCGTATTCCAACAACTCCTCCAGGCTCAGTGTGAATTCCATGGGCGGGACCGTCCACCGTCGATTCTGTTGCGACTTTTGGATGGCCTGCTTCAGCGACACCATGGCGTCGCGGCCGGTGGCCAGGTATACCGCCTTTGGGCCGATGCCCAGTACGATTTCCAGGTTCTCGCCCATGGCCTCGACGACTTGCTTCTTTTTTGGGCACTTGTCGGTAATGGGAATCGTAGCCACGTGTAGATTTACGCCGCGATAGCGCCCGGCATCGAGCTTGACCGTTTTGGCGATACACTCTGGATGTTTCTTGCGGATCACATTGACGGCCATTTTAACGGCGCTTTCCAGTTTCGGTCCGTCGGCAACGTAGCGACCGGCGATCAGCGTCGCGGCCTCCTCGTCGAGTGAAACCGCCGCCGCGCAGTCCAGATGACCGGAAGCGGCAGTTTTTTTCACCACGTCCAGTATCGTGTCGACGACCTTGCGGGCCACTTTGGCGTGCTCGGCCGCTTTCCCATTCTTATCGATCTTCTTGTACGCTTTTGCCCGCATGTGATCGATCATCTTGTCTAGATGCTTAGCCTCCGGAACCTGATAACGGCTCGTTATACGGCCGCTGATCGCCGTTTCGGGCAGCTCGAACCCGCCGAAATTCGTCCGCGTACCGCCCAGTTGGGAGAACTGTTTGGCGAGCTTAGTGCCTTTCTTAGCAACCACGGAAACCTCGGCCACGCATTGCCGCAGATCGTTATCGAGCGACCAACCAAGCGTGACTTGCTCTATATCTTTGACATGTTTTTTCATGTGCTGGTGCAGATGTTCGGCGATTTCCTTGCATTTGTCGAGATGTCGGCCGGGCTTATGCTTTTTCTTGTGTTGCTCGGTCATCTTCTGCATTCGCTTCTGCAGCTCGTCGCACATCTTCTCGCGGCATTCCAGCGGGATATTGGCGACATAGATTCGCGCGGCTATGTCGTATCGTACGTTCAGCCCGGACAGCAGCCTGGCGGGATTTGCGGGCACGTACTGGAAAAGGTCTTTGTTGTCGACGATAAAAGCCCAACCCTTGTGTGTCTCTTGCACATAGAGGGTTTTACGACGGGTTTTTATCTCATAGATCCCATTGTCGGTTTTCTTGATCCTGTCCTTGTCCCAACCCTTGGCAACGGACATCAACTTGTCCAGATCGGTGACGGGCACGAATGAGCATCCGCCCACATTCTTGCCATCGGTTCCAACCAGCATGCCCCACGGGCGTTTCTTATCCAACCCGGCCGGCCCTTGGCCTTTGGTTACAACGACCACTAATCCCTCGGCCACCATCCGCAGGTGCGGACGTCCGGAAAGCTCGCCCACCAACTCGATATCTTCGAGAATGTTGTCGTAACCGGACAGCGAAACCACGGCGACGGGCTTAATATCAGCCGCCCGCGCCCCGACCGCAAACACCATGCCCACCAGCAAAGTCAGGCACAACATCGAAATAACCAGCTTTCTCATGTCAGCACTCCTTTTAGAAGTGAAAAATTAATGAAAGAATACAGGAACAGCCCGCAACATGAATATTAGCGGGGAGCGATGCAAATTCAAGCTAATACCCCCCCAAGATCCAGTAATGTAAGCCCAGACCAAAAATGTCTTTTCTGTTATCATTAATGGCAAGGTCATATAATACCTAATGGCAGTGGTGAAAATCGATCGTAAGACAGAGATAATCGACGGGGAGCAAAGTGGAACAAGACGGGCACACGGAAATCCAAGATTCTGAAGGGGTGAACGAGGTTCAAGAGTTGACTGGCACGCCAGCGACCGAAGGAACGCCGACCGTGTTGAATTTCTCGCCGGCGGCCAAGATGGGGTACATATTCTCGGGCGTGGTGCTGCCGACGATATGCTTCGGATTTGCGGCAACCGGTTTTCTGTCCAAGGAAGTGGACTGGCAGACCGACAGCTTTTCCGATTATTGTAAGCTGCTGTTTTCACTGAAATCGTGCCTGCCGTTTTACCCGTTTCTTATCTACCCCATGGTGTGCATGTCGTGCCTGGTTGCTCGGACCGAGCGATATTCTCGGCATTTTGTGATCCGTTTAGGCATATACACGGGCGTGATGCTTGCTACGCATTACTTTGTTCTCCTGGGCTTATCAACGGAGGGCTTGGTTTTTTTCGGTCCTCCGTTGGTGGCACTTTTCCTTTGGGGATGTGCCGGGCTGGTAGTTTGGTTGTTTACTTGGATTAATTCCGATCATAGATCGGATCGCCCGCCTGTACACCTGTATTTTATGGGGATTATCGCGGGTATTGTTTTGATACTTGCCCTAATCCCACCTTATTGCATCTTTATTGTCCTGGCCTGTTCGACAAGTTGGGCAATGATTGCCTATTCGATGATGAGTTGGCGGCTGTTGCGCCATCGTCGACGAGGAGCTTGGCAGTTCAGCCTCGCGCAACTGCTAGGCTTTGTTACCTGGTTGGCCGCGTACCTGAGTGCGTGGCGGTTGTCGGTCAACTTAATGCTGGTCGAGTATGCCAAGCTGCCAGCCACTCCGCCTGATAGTTGCTACATCGCCACGGCCGCCGCTCGCGGTCACTGTCGGTTTGTCGGCTCGCAAGCCGTTTGCATGGATGACAATCACATCGTTTGCATTAATGATCAAACAAGATATCTCAAGGCCGCCGAACTCACACTGGCCGCCACCTGCCCTCGTGTGCATCGGCTTGCCCGAACAATTTATAATTGGGCGGGACCAAGGGCGGCGCGTCTGCTGACTCATCCGCTTGCTGCCGACACGGCCTATCTGGCATTGAAACCGGCCGAATGGGCCGCACGGACGTTTTTCGCCGTCGCACTGCCGGACGCCGCGCGGTTGTCGAGGCGTTTCTATAGATAAGGTTCTACAGACCATCTGTAATACTAACCCGAAGCGCAAGCGAAGGGAGTCATAACATTTGGCTGTGATTCCCGATTCGCTACGGCATCGAGTAGTATTAGTATGCCGAATCCGCCGCTCTGGGGGTGAATGCCGGTACCATGTCCGCCGGGTTTTTCAGGGTAATTCGTTGTTTTCAGGCAGCATGCCAATCATAATGAACTGCATAGCCCTGCGGCGTTTCGACGCCTCATCTTGTCGCGAAACGGAGCACCCCATTGATTTCGTCAAAAAACCGCTATTCATATACACCACTCTTTGCCAGGCCCTTTTTCGCCGGCTGGGTCGTTTATTTGCTGGTTTGTGCGATTTTGTGCGTGTCAATTCAGCCGCTTCAGGCTGATGTTAAAGCGACTTCTCCCCAACCGGTACCACAAAAAGCGGCGGATGCGAAACCAACGCCCGCCAAGCCGGTCCCGGCCGAGATACTGAAACCGCCCAAAAACGTCGAAGATCTTCGCAAACTTGAGGATCGCGTGAAGAAAGCAGTCGCCAAAGTTCTTACCGCGACCGTGGCCATTCGCATTGGTTCCGGGTCGGGTTCCGGCGTGATCGTTAGCCCCGACGGCTACATCCTTACGGCCGGACACGTCGTGGAAAAACCGGGCCAGAAAGCCAGGGTCATTTTGGCCGACGGCAAGGAGGTAGAGGCCGTGACATTGGGCGTTTATCGCTCGTCCGACGCCGGCATGCTGAAAATTACCGAAGGCAGCGAAGAAAAAACCGGTGAAGACAAAGACAAGAAGACCGGCAAGAGTAACACTAAGAAAAACGACGGTAAACCCGCCAAAACCGTTTGGCCCTTCGCTGAGCAGGGTAAGCGAGACGACATCAAGTTGGGAATGTGGTGTATCGTCCTGGGGCACCCCCTTGGCAAGCAGAAAGACCGCCCGCCGGTCGTGCGTATCGGCCGGGTTTTGAAGATCCAAAAACAAACACTGCAAACCGATTGCCCTCTGGTCGGCGGTGATTCGGGCGGACCGCTGGCCGATCTCGATGGTCGCATCATTGGCATCAACAGCCGCATCAGTGGTGATATTGCCATGAACTATCATGTTCCCATCGGTGTTTTTCGCGAAAACTGGGAGCGACTTAAAAAAGGCGACGACTGGCAAGACGACTTTCCCAAACGCGATAGCAAGAATGTCAAGTCGGCTTTCCGAAATGTCGTGGCTCAGGCCGCTAAATGCGTTGCCCGCGTGAAGTGCGACGGGAAAGACGCTATCTTAGGAACAATCGTGGGGCCCGATGGTTGGATTCTTACCAAGGCCAGCGAACTCAAAGGCCGCATCGTTTGCCGGCTTCGTGACGGGCGTGATTTGGAAGCCCGCATCGTGGGTGTCGATCCGCGTTTCGATTTGGCCATGTTGAAAATCGATGCCACGGACCTGCCTGTCATTCCCTGGACTCTGAAGGAAACGGCGGTGGGAAACCTGGTTGCCGCCGCGGGCATGGACGACGTCCCGCTGGCAATCGGTGTCGTCAGCGCACCCAACCGCACTATTCCGCACTCGCGAGCCGCCATAGGCGTACTTGTCAAAGACGGCGCCAAGGGCCCCAAAGTCTTGGCCGTTT
>JAFGTN010000669.1 GCA_016934075.1 Pirellulales bacterium | reverse complement strand
CAAAATCAATAGCTATCTGAACAGCCGCGAGAAGAACCGGCTGCGTGGCATGGCCGATTTTTTAGATCCCAAGGCGCCGGCCGTTGCTCGCGAGTTCCATAAGGCCGGTTATGCCACGGCACACTTTGGCAAGTGGCACCAGGGAGGCGGGCGTGATGTGAACGATGCGCCCCACCCGCGGGCATACGGCTTCGACGAGTCGCTGGTTTCTTTCGAGGGTCTGGGCGACCGTATTTTGCCCCCGGGACGTTTGTCGCGCGACAGCGAAAAGCTCGGACAGGGAAAGATTACACATGTGCCCAAACATAAGCAAACCGAAATCTATGTCGACCGCACAATCGATTTTATCGAGCGGCATCGAGACGAGCCATTCTACGTACATCTGTGGCTGAACGACGTCCACGACGCCCACCAGCCAAGGGCCGACGTGTTGGCAAAATTCAAAAAAGCTTCCGAAAATCCATTCGAGCGGAAGTTCTTCGCGGTCATGGACGAAATGGACCGCCAACTCGGTCGTCTTTTCGATCGCATAGATCAACTGCAGTTGGCCCAAAAGACCATGATAGTGCTCACCAGCGACAACGGGCCCACGGCCTGGGCGCGATATTATGAAGCCGGCTTCGATCCACCGGGCAGTACGGGCGGATTGCGCGGCCGCAAGTGGAGCCTTTACGAAGGCGGAATCCGCGAGCCGCTGATTGTTTGCTGGAAGGGTTCGGTGCCGGCAGGAAAAACCGATGAATCCAGTGTCATGGTTGGAACAGACCTCTTCCCCAGTTTCTGCGCGATCGCGGGCATCGACGTTTCCGACATAGCATTTGACGGACAGGACATGAGCCGTGCCCTGCTCGGAACACCCACAAAGCGAACCAAGCCCATCTTCTGGGAATACGGCCGCGACGATTTGTATTTGAAACCCGCGGCCGAAAATGATCGTAGCCCCAACTGCGCCATACGTGAAGGCAATTGGAAATTACTGATAAACGCCAACAACACGCACACGGAACTATACGATCTGGAAGCCGATCCTAAAGAATCGACTAACCTGTCCCAAGAACATCCTGAAGTGGCCAAACGACTTGCCGATAAGCTGTGCAAGTGGCGAGAATCATTGCCATAGAAAGAATTCAAGTCTTGCCCCACTGACATACCCCCACAAAAGGCTGTATGTCGCTATCTGGTAAGTGATTATCGGAAAAACATATTGTATTTGATTATTGGAAGTATTAAATTGAATGAATGGCAAAACCTTCGTTTTGTCGAGAGCCTTTGATGCAATCGCCACTGCCGTGTAACTCGGGCATCTTCCGGTTCCAAGTCTAGGTAAAAGATATCAGCAACAATATCACGCGAAGGTCTAGTTATGCTCTCCAAAATTCCAACTCAATCGATGCTGTACCTGCTCTGCGGTGTGATGGCATGTGTTGTTTTCGGTAGTTGCGGCGGCGGCCCCGATCTTCCGCCTTTGGCGCCTGTTTCCGGGACCGTAACGCTCGACGGCAAGCCGATTCCGCGAGGAACGGTGCAATTTTCACCCGATAATTCAAAAGGCACTCGTGGTGCGCCGGCGGTGGGGCGGATCGACTCGGAGGGCCGCTACACGTTAAAAACCGCGGGCGAGGATGGGGCCATTGTGGGATTTCACAAGGTTCGCATCGAGGCACGTCGGGAACCCCGCAACGAGATGGACACCATGCCGCCCTCCTTGGTTCCAGAACGTTATATGAACCCGGATACATCCGGATTGACTTTCGAAGTGAAGGCGGGCGAAGAAAACAAAATTGATTTGCCGCTTACGTTAAGGTAGTAGAAGCAGTTCATAACTCCGTCAAGATTTCTCTTTTCAGGTTCTAATCATTCGCTGGAGCATAGTTTTATGTACCCCAAGAATAAATTACGCGGCGGTCGTTCGCGATACGGTTTTACACTTGTGGAATTGCTTGTTGTGATTGCCATTATCGGCATTTTGATTGCACTTTTGTTGCCCGCCGTGCAAGCGGCTCGCGAGGCCGCGCGACGTGCTCAGTGCAGCAACAACCTCAAGCAAATCGCCTTGGGACTGCTTAACTATGAAACTACGTGGCAGGTTTTTCCACCGGCGGAAGTACATCTCCGAGCGGTCAACGGCTCGTGCCCACATTGTGACTGGTCAGGCTCGATCGGCAGTTGGACGAACTTGATTTTTCCCTACACCGAAAATCAAGCCGCTTACGATAAGCTGGACTTCGACGCTCACCCGCAGTTCTCTTCACCGGCCAACGTGGAAGTCATGCAAGGCAAATATCCCATGTATCTCTGCCCCAGTGATCCTTACCATGGACTAACAACTCGCTGGGGTGGAGGTGATGAAAGTCGTGCCCGCATCCTTCACTATTTTGCCGTCCACGGTTCCAACGAAGGTTCGCGTCTATCGTACCCCGACGGCACCAGTTGTGGAACCTACGGACACTGCAACGCGCACGATGGTATATTCTACAACGATTCAAAAACTCGTATTGCCGATATCCTCGACGGCACCAGTAACACGGCAATGATCTGTGAGGTCTGGGGGCGGAAGTATCCCGATCACCAAACCCCACCGTCTACTGCCGGCAATTATAGAGGCGGTGAATCCAGTCGCGGCATGAACGTGCACGCCGCGGTCTTCTTCGATTGGACTCCAAATAGCTATCGCAATAATCCCTGGCACGCCAATAGCTTCCACCCCGGCGGTGTGCAGTGCGCCTTTGCCGACGGCTCAATCCATTTCATTCCCGATGCCATTGATCTGGTGGACTTCCAGGCTATTGCCACTATTGCTGGTGGTGAGACGGTCGAAAATTATTAATCATCACTGCCATCCATCGTTCCCGCTCGGCCGATCGAGCCTTTGCCGAAACGGTCGACGATCTCGTCGGTCACCGTGTCGAGCTTACCTTGCCGGGCCCGCTCTTCCCGGTCGAACAACAGACTTTGCGACTGGCCCGAATCGTCGAATCCAGAAACACCCATGCCTAGCAATCTCACCGGCGGGTGGTGCTTGGGCAAACGATTTTCGAGCATCTCGGCGGCCGCGCGCCACAGTTCGTCTGTCAGGTCGGTTGCTTCGCCCAGCGTTTGGTTCCGCGTTATGGTGCGGAAATCGGAAAAGCGGACTTTGATGTGCACCGTACGAGCCGACAGGCCTTGGTCACGCAGACGCTTCGCCACTTGTTCGGTTAAATCCAGCAGACAACCACGCAACACCTCGATGTCGGCAATGTCGTCCGCGAAGGTCGTTTCATGCGAAATCGACTTGGCCTCGTGCTCGGGTACGATCGGCCGATCATCGATACCCTGGGCAAGCTCCCAGAGATGGTCGCCCGCGTTGCCAAATTTTTCACGCAAGAGATCGAGCGATGTAGCACGAAGCTGACCGATAGTGCGGATTCCCAAACGTTCGAGAACCTGATTAGACACGCGGCCCACGCCCCAGATTCGCGAGACGGGCAGGGGATCGAGAAAGGCCTGAACGTTATGCTCATCGACGACGACAAAGCCATCCGGTTTGTCCAGGTCGCTGGCGATCTTGGCCAGATATTTGTTGGGGGCCACACCCACCGACGCCACCAGATGCAGTTCGTCTCGAATCTCGCTCTTGATGCTTCGTCCGATCTGCTCGGCTGGACCGAACAGACCGGTGCTGCCGCTAACATCTAGAAATGCTTCGTCCAGCGATAGCGGTTCGACCAATGGCGTGTAGCGGTGGAAAATTTCTTGGATCTCGCGGGAGACGTCCACGTAGCGATCCATGCGCACCGGAAGAAACACACCGTGTGGACAAAGCCGATGCGCGGTGGTGGAGGGCATGGCGCTATGCACGCCGAACGTGCGGGCAACATAATTGGCCGCCGACACCACGCCCCGGCTGCGAGGATCTCCGGCCACGATAACCGGTTTTCCCGCTAATTCCGGCCGATCGAGTTCTTCCACAGAAGCGTAAAAGGCATCCATATCGACGTGAAGAATCATTGGTACGCTACACGATATATCTTGATATCTTGTGTGTTGTGAAGGAACGTCACCCCCGGCTCAGCGGGAGCTTCGCCCTCCCGGGCCCTTGCTCAACACGGGGCTATGCGCCACCATTAAAATGGTATGAAATATAAATACAATTGATAACCCCCCCAGCCTGACAACTCCCCGGGAGATCAACCATGAACAGCGAACAATTGCCCCAGCGCCAACAATCAGGATGCGCAGGATGGTTTATCCTGGGACTGGCCGGCTTTTCGATGGCCATTGTTCTGTTCTCCCTAGTGGCAAACAAGTTCTTCGATATCGGGGACATGTCCGCCACGGGGCAAAGTTCGCCTGCCGTGGGAAAACCTATGCCGGGCCTCGATCTGACGCCTATTACCTTGAACGAGAATCCTCTCGCGCTGACCGACCTGTCGGGCAAGGTGACGTTGATCAACTTTTGGGCCACCTGGTGCGGACCGTGCCGGGCCGAATTGCCCGAGATTGCCGAACTCGGCCATGAGTTTGCGGAAAACGAAGATTTCCAGTTATTGCCGGTCTCTTGCGGTGATATAAATGACGATCCTGTGCAATTGTCGGGCGAAAGTGTGATGACGCTGCGTGAAATGGATCTGGAAATGCCCTGCTACAGCGATCCCACCGGCGAAACCCAACACGCCCTGGCAAAGCTTACTGGCAGGTCGCGGATGAGCTTGCCGACCACACTGGTGCTGGACCGCGAGGGTGTCGTGCGTGGCTGTTGGGAAGGGTACCGTCCCGGGCAGGGTAAGGGTATGCGCAAGCTGATCGCGGAATTGCTCGAAGAAAAGCCTGGGAAAACAACCCCCCCCTTCGCAATCCCTATAATCCGTACTCCTTGACTCTCCGCTTTGCTGACAAGAATCCGTCCCGGCGATGCCGATTAAAAAGATAGCACTCTAGAGAAACTATCAAATGGGGCTACATTGACGAGTCAAAATCATGGACCCAGCTATTACCGCGGTAATGCGTGCACAGGATGCCGCCCTTTGTTCGCAAATCCAATTTGCCGTGGCCGACAAGGCCCTCGACAACATGAAGTTGCAGGGCGAGGCAATGAACCGCCTTCTTGAAGACGCGGCCCAAGTGGGTAAAGATCTGAATCTGGGCAAGAAGTTCGACGCCGTGGGCTAATCCGGATCATTCTTGGTCAATACTAACCCGAAGCGCAAGGCGGGTGGCGTTTTTCTCTGTTTCCTCTCTTCTTTTGTCCTGTGGTTTGAATTATATTAACAAACGCCCGTTTACGAATAATCGGGGCTAACCGACTCATCGCGGCCTGTATGCAAACGCGAGCAAAACAATGCCTTCGCCCAAGTGGCTACTCTACGGCTCGTACGGATACACGGGCCGCTTGATCGTCGAAGAGATCGAGCGTCGCCGCCGTGATTGCGACAGGTCCGATTTGAGCGTCATCGAACCGATTCTCGGTGGCCGGCACCGCGCGAGTGTCGAGAAGATGTCCGATCAGATGGGCTATCCCTGTCGCGTTTTCAATCTAGACGACATCGACGAAATCGTTCACCGGATCCATGATGTCGACGTCGTGCTCAATTGTGCCGGTCCGTTTTCGGCCACGGCTGTCGCAATGATCGAAGCTTGCCTGAAAGCCGGCGTTCACTATCTGGACATCACCGGCGAGATCGCCGCGATCGAAGAGGCCGCCGGTCGTGGCCGGCGGGCTGAAGAAGCCGGCGTCACGCTCATGCCCGCCGTCGGCTTCGACGTAGTGCCCAGCGACTGCCTGGCCGTGAAACTGGCCGAGCGGCTGCCCGACGCCAATCCGATTGGGTTCAAGATAGTACTGATTGTGATGACACAAATAGTGATACTTACCCTGGAGCGGCTGAACGGTGTGATGGTTTGGATAACAACTGTAATGACCAAATTGACGAAGATATTCAAGAAATATGGTATGAAGACCAAGATCTCGATGGATTTGGGAATCCTGAATCTATCCTTGAATCTTGTGATCCGGACGAAGGTTGGGTAACAGATAATACAGATTGTGATGATACACTTGCTGAAGTAAATCCCGATGAAGTCGAAATCTGTGACGAACT
>JAFGTN010000668.1 GCA_016934075.1 Pirellulales bacterium | reverse complement strand
GGCTGGAAGCGCGCCGCGGATGGCTCGAAACGTCCGACTCCGCTTCTCGATTGCCTGTGCTGATGAGAAAGCTTGCCCGACTGAAAGAGTTGCAGGAACGATTCGAGCAGACGCTTCTGGCCGAGAAGCTCGAGGCCATGGCCGAGTTCGCCGCCGGAGCCGGCCACGAGATCAACAATCCCGTGGCGGTTATTGCCGGTCGCGCGCAACTTTTCCTGCAAGGCGAAACCGATCCCGAGCGCCGGCGGGCCTTGGCATTGATGAACACTCAAGCCAAGCGGGTCTATGAGATGATTACCGACATGATGCTTTTTGCTCGACCGCCGGCTGCCACGCACAAAAATGTCGAACTGATAGCGATAATCGATCGGATTATCGAGGAATTGAAACCGGCCGCAACCGAGCAGGCGATTTCGCTCTCGCGAAGCGGCCACAAGGGCCCACTCGAAATTGAGGCCGATCCCGAACAGCTCAATGTGGCGTTTCGTGCCATGTGTCGCAATTCAATGGAAGCCATAGGGCACGACGGCAATATCGGGATCGGCGTGCAACTCGATGGGCCTGAACTAGTTCTAATCCGTTTCAGCGATAACGGACCCGGCATTGCGGAAGACGTCCGCCGTCATGTTTTCGATCCTTTCTATTCTGCCCGCCAGGCGGGCCGTGGTCTTGGCCTTGGTCTTTCGAAATGCTGGCGAATCGTGGTGACCAACCACGGGGGTCGAATCGATGTTGACAGTGGCCCCGGTCGGCCAACTGTTTTCACGATCAGCCTGCCGTTGACTCAAATCGAATAACTGCACCAAGCCCATTCTTGTGGCGAGTGGAGCAACAAGTAATCGCAACTCCGAGGTATAAAATCTTTTCTTTCAAGAAGGAGAACACCATGAGTTCCAGAGCGATGAGTATTATTGCCGTTTTGGCGATCATCGCGTGCATCGACTCGATGGGCGTGGCCGATACCGTTATCTTTCAGGAAGGGGAGATCAATCTCCTTACCAGTTCCACTTATATAGGAACCGAAGATAATACGATTATTAAACTCACGAGTGGATCGGCACACGTGGACTACAATTATGGAGTTTACCACCACTTCTCGGTAGGTAGCAATGGCACTACGATCCTCCGCAAGGCCTTGATGCGGTTCGACCTTTCTTCCTTGGACGGAAAGTACGCCAGCATCGACTCCGTTAAACTGAAACTGCACGTTCTTACCGATCCCGGCCCTAACGTTGATGTAAGCTTTGCGAACACCCTTGAGTTGTACCGTCTCACGGACGTCAATGGAGATTGGGTTGAAGGCTCGCAAGTCACCGGCGGTATCGAAAACGGTGCATCATGCTGGAACTACCGGCAGTATAACACCAAGCCCTGGGACAGCGGCGTGGGTGGAACCAGCGCGGCGGATTATAACGGCCCAGCCATTGCGTCCTTGGGATTCGGCCCCACCAATCCCACCGGCTGGCTGGAACTCGATTTCAACGATGTGTCGTTCATCGGCAATTGGGTCGTGGGCAACAATCCGGGCATGGTGCTTCGCGTCACCAACGAAGCGACCAATTCACTTATATCTTTCGAGCACTCGGAGCACGCTTCGGCTTTGCTTCACCCACAATTAGTAATCAACTATACGCCTGTCCCCGAACCGGGAAGCCTGGCGTTGCTGCTGAGTGTCTTTACCGCCATATATATGATTCGTAGAAAACACTAAGAACCGTGCTAGGGAACAACACATGAAGATTGTATGTTATTTCGTATTAGTGGCGGGCATTGTTTGTGTGACGGCGTCGGCCGAGGCTGATACCCTGGTATTTCTGTTGGGTGGCCAGTCGAACATGGCGGGCGTAGGTGCCCATCCCGGCGACGATCCCATCCCGGCTCCTTACAACGTGCCGCAGACCGACGTCAAATTCTGGAACTACGGACCGGACGTACAATCGGGTGTCAACAACCCGGGCGTCGGCACCGGATGGATCGATCTGCAAACTGGTTTCGGATACACGACTGGCCACTTTGGCCCCGAAATAACCTTCGGAGACCGGCTTAAGGAATTGTATCCCGACGACGACATCTATCTCGTTAAGGAAGGCATCAGCGGCACGGAATTGTACTTGCGTTGGAATCCGGACGGCAGTGGTTGGGTCTACAATACTTTCAAGGCGCGGGTTCACGCCGCCTTGGCGAATCTGACAGCCGCGGGAAAAAATCCAAAAGTTGCCGGAATGATCTGGATGCAGGGCGAGTCCGATGCCATTCCCGTGCATTCGGGGCTCTACAAGGATAGACTTACCAACTTCGTACAAACGGTACGGACCGAATTCAACACGCCGGACATGCGTTTCGTATCGGGGCGTATTTTACCGACATTTGGACAGCCGGCTGATAACGCGCTTGTGCGCGACGCCCTGATGACCTTGGACGCCGAGGTTGGCAATGCCGGTTGGGTCAACACGGACGACCTGCAACTGGCCTACTCGGGTCACTACGGAACGGCCGGTCAACTCGAGTTGGGCAGGCGTTTTGCCAACGAGTTTGCCTCCGTGCCCGAACCAGGCGTAACGACCCTGACGGCAATCGGCTTGCTGTGCCTATTGCCGCGAAAAGCAAGATGTATGCAATCGTGCATTCGACGTCGCTATAAGCACACACGGACTACTTGCCGTCGATGAGCTTATTCTCCGCATCCAGCGGTTCGATCACTTTGAGCTTCTCCGCCGGCAACGTGGCCAGCAGGTCGGGCAGATCGTATTTCTTTAGCGCGCCGTGCACGGCGTTTTCCAATTGCAGGCGGGCCGTGGGGGTGTTAACTACATCCGCCCAACTCCTCAGGCATTTCTGCAGCGTTACCGATGCGAAGAGTTCCGGTTCCAAAGCCGCGGCGTGAATGCTTGCCGGCCCAGTTGCACCCACGCTGATCAAGTGAACATTGTTGGACCCGCCGTCGGCTTGCATGTCGCGCAGCAAGCGGGCAGAAACCAGAATATCCTCGGTACGCATGGCCAGATACGGCTTACCGAGCATGTAGGCCAGAAACAGGTTGGGGCAATTGGGGGCGAAGTTGGGCGAGTATTTAGGTTTGCCCGTCTTGACCGTTTCACCATATCCGCGCAGGTCGACCGCCAGCACGAGATGTCCTTTCTCGACGAGATGCAAAATCGGCCCACCCGGCATAACATCCTCCTGCTTGCCCAGCGAATTCAAGAGCAGATACGCTTCGCGGTCGTGTCGCTGGGGCACATAAGCCAAGGCCGGTAGCCAAACACCTTTCTCTGGTTCGATAATAAGCTTGTCTATACGATAGCCGTCGCGCTTGAGCGTGGCGACCTTCTTGTACTTCGGACGCGGAATATCTTTCAGGCGACGTATATTGGCAATCCGCCGCACCTCCTCGAGCGCTTTGTCCTGGGGTGTTTTTTTCCAATACTGTTTGCGCGCCTTGGCAAGTTCGCGCTCTTCGTCCATGTTGAAGTCGTATGCGCTGCGGGCACCGTCGAGCAACATCACTTGCCCTCGCGGTGTGCAGCGGAGTTCCTCATCAGCCAATGCCTTCATGTCTTTCGGCTCTATGACGGCATCGTCAATTCCCAGCAGCCAGCGACGCATCCAGCGGGTTGCTGCCACGCGGAACTCGGGCGGGAAGCCGTGCTTGCCCGGCGCCTCGATCATATCAACCCGCTCGGCGAAACCAAGGCGACCGTAGACACGCTTGGCCTGGCGGAAAAGATCCCAGGCTCCGTCGATATCGAAATAATCGTCCGTCGTGGTCATGATCAGCGTGGGTTTGGGTGCCCGCATGATGGCATAGTCGGCGTGGTCCATTCCAAAGGCGATTTGCGCATGGATGTTTTGTTCGGCGTCTGCCGGGCCGATGGTTTCCAGCAGCCGCCGGAAGCCGGTCAGGTAGCAACCCGGCGCGGCAACCTGCACACGGTCGTCCAACGCCATGAGATAACTGGTCATGGTACCTCCGCCAGATATGCCCGTGCAACCGATTCGCTTGGGATCGATTTCCTTGCGGCTCTGCAGGTAGTCGATGGCGCGCATGCCGTCCCAGATGCGGAAGCTGGCCGTATTTCGGCCCAGCAAAATGCTGCCCACGCCCAGTTGGTTATGGCCCGCCACACTCACAAACAGCGGTTTGCCGTCCTTGTCCAACAACTGGCATCGTTCTCCCTGATCGATGGGGTCATAGCACAAGGCTGCCATGCCGCTCTTGGCCAGCAGGATGGGCGGAAGTTGGTAGAGATCGCGCATCTTGCCATTGACGCTGTGTCCACAGGGTACCAGTATGCCCGGATAGGGGTTTTTGAGTCCGGGCTGTTTATCGTCGGGCAGATACAGCAAGGCCGTGACGAACATGCCGGGCCGGCTTTGGAATATGATCTTTTCCACCCGGTAGCCGTCGCGTGGCTGAACCTCGACGACCCGGGCTTGTAGTGGCGTTCGTTGTGGAAACGGTCCTAATTGTTGGAGATAAAAGTCTCGCAGGCGGTTTTGATAGGCTACCACATCCTCCGGCGATTTCAGCTTTTCGTATTCACCCAACCGCCGATCCAAGGCATTCATGGCCTTGCCTGTAAGATACTTGTACATCATCCTCCCCGGCGGCTCGCCGTTGATTTTAGCCGGCAATACCGAGAGCTCATTGCTCTGAATTTGGGCAGTTTGGGCAATAACCCAAATTAGCAGTAAAACTCGGATGACGGTGGCGGTATGTGTCATGATGGGTAGTTCTCTTTTTATTGTATTACTTTTCCATTGGCGTCCAACGGTTCGACCACGATGAGTTTCTGGGGCGGGAGAGATGAACGCAAGTCGGGCAGATCGTATGTTTTCAGAGCGGCGAAAATCAGTGTGGGGTATTGCTTGTGGGCAAAAGGCGTGCGGACCACGTTCGACCAGGAGTCGAGGCAGCGGTTCAACTTGAGCGATTCGAACAGTTCGGGCGCCAAGGCGGCGGCATGCAAGGCGGCCACGCCAAGCGGCCCGGTTGAAATCAGATTGACCTGCCGCGGTTTTTGTGGTGATTGGTATTCGCGCAAAAATATGGCTGCCGCCGTTATGTCTTCAGCCTGCATTGCCACCAGGGATGTGCCCAACAGATAGGCTAGCGAGCTTTCGGTCCAGAGCCGTCCCATGGCTTTGTCGTATCTGTGGTCTTTGGACTTACCGGCGACTCCACGTGGATCGAAGGCCAGCACGAGGTATCCCTGTTTAACGAGTTTTTCTATTTGTCCGCCCACAGCCGCGTCGGTCTGTTTGCCGTCGGCGTTGACGAACAGGTAAGCCTTGCTGTCGGCTTTGGAGTCTGTTTTTTCCGGCACAAAGGCCAGTGCGGGCAGCCAGAGCCCCGGTTCGACAGTAAGGGCCAGTTTGTCGATGCGATATCCGTCGCGTTTTATGGCGCCCGTCTTCTTGTGCTGGAGCTTGGGCAAATCGGCCGGGCGGCGAATACCGGTGGTTTTACGTACGGTGTCGAGAGCCTTGGCTTTATCTGCTTGCCAAAATGCCTTACGCTTTTCGGCGAGTCTGGTTTCCAGGTCGGCGTCGAAGTCGTATGTGGTCCGCGATTGGTCGATGAGTACGACCTGTCCTTTGGGTGTAACCTGAGCTTCTTCGTCCGAGAGGATGGGGAAATCAGGTTCTGTCACCGCGTCGTCGATTTTCAAGAGCCAACGCCGCATCCAGCGCACCGCACCCACGCGAAGCTGAGTGGAAAAACCGTGTTTTGCGTCGGTTTCGATAAGGTTCATGCGCTCGGCGAAGCCCAATCGTCCGTAGATCCGTTTGGCGCGGCGGAAGGTTTTCCAGGAGCCGCCGATGTCGAAAAAGTCTTTCGTGGCCGTGCACATCAGTGTCGGTCGCGGTGCCCGCATGATGGCGTATGCCGCATGGTCCATTCCGAAAGCCACCTGGGCGAAGATATTTTGTTCGGCGTCTTGCGGACCGATAGTGTCGATCAAGCGTCGCGAGTCCGTGAGATAGCAACTCGGCGCGGCACAATCCACGCGTTCGTCCAATGCCATGAGATAGCTGGTCAACGTACCGCCGCCGGAGTTGCCCGTGCAGCCGATCCTTTGCGGGTCTACCTCGGGTCTACTTTGCAGATAATCGATGCCCCGCATACCGTCCCAAATTCGATAGGTGGCCGTGTTGCGGCCGACGGGCATGCTGCTGATGTTCACGAAGTTATGCCCGGCTGTACCGCCCACTAGGGGCTTGCCTTGGCCGTCCAGCAACTGGTATCGCTCGCCTTGTTCGATGGGATCGTAGCAAAGCACGACGAAGCCGTTTTTTGCCAAGAGCACACAACCCCGCTGATATGCTTCACAGGCCTTGCCGTTGTTGCTATGACCGCAAGGAAAAAGCACTCCCGGATACGGAGGCTTAAGCGAACAGGACTTTTCGTCGGGCAAATACAGAAGTGCCGTCACATATAATCGTGGTTGGCTTTCGTAAATGATTTTCTCGATTCGGTATCCGTCCCGCTGGAGTTTGCCCGTAACCTTGGCGTTCAGCGGAGTTCGCTGCGGGAAACCACCGAGTTGATCGACGAAGAAGGTATGCATGCGGCGTTGGTACGCGGCAATCTGGTTGGGAGTCTTGATTTTTTCATATTCTCGATCGGATGCATCGAACGCTTTGTGGGCTTTTTGCAGCATGTAGCGGAAAAGCATGCTGTCGGGCTTGACTCCGTCAATACCCTGGGGCGAGACACGCAGGTCTTCTTTTGGCTCATTGGCGGACGTTTGAGTTGAGACAAAAACACACAATAAGACGATCAGAACGAACCGCGGGGCGGAAATTGAGTAGCGAGGCATGGCGGATTTCCGGTCAATCGAAAGGAAGGAGTCGGTGAGGAACCGGCAGGGTGTGCATGCTCCTTAGTCTAACGACAGCAATGCGTGGAAACAACCGTTGCGGGACGAAAAACTAGGGGATTCGGCAGTCAAACCAACAATAGATGCTAGAGCGTCTCGGCCAGTTCTTGTAGCGTAGGCCAGTCGGAATGGGCAAGCACTTTGAGAAGTTTGAAACCGCACTGATAGAATCCGGCCCCTATGGGGTCGATGTGTCTCAGCTGTGCCTGAATAAAAGTTGTTTTACGGCCCGAACGAAAAAGAACCACGGCATCTTTAGGGACATGCGGATGATCGACAACAACGGAAAAACCGCCGCTGGAAAATTCCTTGGTGACAACGCTCAAGGTATGCAAGGGCGCCAATTCGCCTTCCAGTATGGGAACCAATTTGACGGGAATGGTAAGGTTCACACGTTGCTCGACACGAGGTCCTTCGGCCATTGCCTTAACACTGGGGCAATTGTTGTTTACGAGGTTCAAGATTTCCGATTGAACCGCGCGTTCTTGATTAACAGTGAATAAACCCACCGGGTATACCTCAGTTGTTGCGTCAGCTTTGTCGCTTTGGGGAATACTTTTACAATAGTAGGTCATCAGATGACACAAGTCGGGTAAAAAACTCGATAAACCGGTTATATCGGGTGGGGTCATCCCGGCGTGGGTGTTCGGTGTGTACAATGAGTAGTAACAATTGCCCGTTCTTCTTTCACCCCCTCTTTATGGCGGGATGAATGCCACAAGATGTTTCGCATATTGATATTAACCCTTGCCACAAGCACAGGTAGATGCAACGCTGTGCCGTTTCTCACCTTCGCTTACGCTTCGAAACAGGAAGCGACAAACTAATTCTTCCATAGGCTGTAATTACCCGCGCATGACAACTCCCCGCTATCTCGTTCCTTTCCATCCCAAACAGATTCCTCACTTCTTTACGGACGTGCTTGTTATCGGTAGCGGTTTGGCCGGCCTTCGCGCGGCGATGGCCGTTTCACCCGAACTATCGGTGTTGGTGATCACCAAAGACAAGATGGAACACTCCAACAGTACCTTCGCCCAGGGTGGAATTGCCGGTGTACTCTCGCCCGACGACAGTTTCGAAGAGCATATTGCCGATACGCTTCGCGCCGGTGGCAGTCTTTGCCAGCGTGATGTGGTTGAGGGCGTTGTCCGCGAAGGGCCCAGGAGGATTTCCGAGTTGGTCGAATTGGGCACGAATTTCGACCGCCACGGCGAAAACTTCGGCCTTACGCGTGAAGGCGGACACGGTAACCCGCGTGTCGCTCACGCTCTGGGTGATGCTACCGGCAAGGAGATCATGCGGGCGATGATCGATCGAGTTTCGGCGACCGAAAACATCGATATTTGGGAAGACACCTTCACGCTCGACCTGCTGACTTCGGAGGGGGTTTGCCGCGGTTGTCTGGTGTGGAATCAGCACCATGGCAAGACGTTTATTTGGGCCAAGCAAACGATTTTGGCCACCGGTGGGGCCGGGCAATTATATCGCGAAACCACGAATCCCGAAGTGGCCACCGCCGATGGAATCGCGTTGGCATATCGCGCTGGAGCTGAGATTCGCGATATGGAATTCATGCAGTTCCACCCCACCGTACTTTATATCGCCGGGAGCAGCCGCAGTCTGATTACCGAGGCCATGCGAGGCGAGGGCGCAAAGCTTGTCGACCGCTACGGACACCGCTTTATGCCCGACTTCGACCACCGCGCTGAATTGGCTCCGCGAGATGTCGTCAGCCGGGCGATTGTCGACCAGATGGAACGCACGCGATATCCCAACGTGTATCTGGACATGACCGAACTCGACCCGAACTGGGTGCGACAGCGGTTCCCCGGAATCGCCACGATCTGCGAAGAATTCAACATCGATATTGC
>JAFGTN010000667.1 GCA_016934075.1 Pirellulales bacterium | reverse complement strand
CATGTCCATCACGCCCACGGCGGGCAGGCAAGCTCCGAAGAGCTCGGGCCGCTGCGTCATCACGGCTCCCACCAGCAGCCCGCCGTTACTGCCGCCTTGGATGGCCAACCGCCGGCGAGATGTGTATTTATTATCAACCAACCACTGGGCCGCGGCGATAAAGTCGTCGAACACGTTTTGCTTGTTTATTTTCTTGCCGGCCTTGTGCCAGGCCTCTCCGTATTCGCCGCCGCCACGGAGGTTGGCCACGGCGTAGACTCCACCGAGCTCCATCCACATTAGGTTTTCTACTTTGAATCTCGGCCGCAAGGAAATGGCGAAACCACCGTAGCCGTAGAGCAAAGTGGGATTGTTGCCGTCCAGCTCAAGCCCTTTCTTGTGGACCAGAAACATGGGCACGCGGGTGCCGTCCTTGCTGTTGAAAAAAACTTGCTCGGTCTGGTATTCGTCGGGATTGAACTTGACTTCGGCGCGCCGCCAGAGCGTACTCTTGCCGGTAATCAGATCGTAGCGATATGCGATTGGCGGCGAGGTGAAGCTCGCAAACGAATAGAATGTTTCGGTATCGCTTCGGTGACCGTCGAAACCCGACACCGCGCCGATGGTGGGTAATTTTACATCGCGAACGTGGCGGCCATCGAGGGTATAAAGCTTGACCATGGCGCGGACGTCTTTGAGATATTGGGCGATGAACATGTCGCCCACCAGCGTGACCGACGTGAGTGTGGCGTCGCTTTGCGGGATGATTTCTTTCCAATTTTCGCGCCCGGGCTTGCCGAGATCGATGGCTATCACACGTCCTCGGGGTGCGTCGAGGTCGTTCTTGAAGAACAGCCGCGACCCGTCGTTGCCGATGAAGGAATATTCGTTGTCAAAATTGGAAATCAATTCGACCGGCTCGGCATGGGGCTTGTCGAGATTCTTGACCAGGACGCGGTAACGGTCGTCGGTGCCTTTGCTCACGGTGATGACGAGATATCGCCCGTCCTCGCTAACCTTCGGCCAGAAACTCCATGTGGGCTCGTCTGAGCGTTTATAAACCATCTCGTCCTCCGACTGCCGGCTGCCGATGCGGTGGAAATACAGCTTGTTGTTGAGGTTCAGTTCTTGGAACTTGGCGTCCTTTTTGGGCTCATCGTAGCGCGAGTAGAAAAATCCGCTGCCGTCGGGCTTCCAACTCACACCGCCGTACTTGATCCATCGCAGCTTATCTTCCAACAGCCGATTACCATCGATTTCCATCACTCGCCACGTGCACCAATCCGAACCGGCATCGGCTCTGCCGTACGCCAGGTAGCGGCCGTCGTCACTCACGGCCAGACCGGCCAGGGCCACGGTGCCGTCGTCCGACCATGTGTTCGGATCTAGCAAAACACGCGGCTCACCGTCGAAGGTATTCATAGTGTACAACACACTCTGATTGCGCAGCCCGTCGTTTTTGAAGAAGAAGTATCGCCCGCCTTCCTTGAACGGCGAAGAATATTTCGGATAGTTCCACAGCTCGGTAAGCCGGCGGCGGATAGGCTCGAGCTGCGGGATGGAGTGCAGGTATTTGAACGTAACCTCGTTTTCGGCCGCCACCCAAGCGGCAACCTGCTTCGACTCGCGGGCATCATCTTCAAGCCAACGATAGGGATCGGCGACCTTGGTGCCGTGGTAGACGTCTACGTGGTCGACCCGTTTCGTCTGAGGGTAAGCCAATTCCTGGGGATTATCCACAGCCGCGGCGAATGCAAATTGGCAGAAAACCGCGGCTATAAGCAATGCCGGGAGGGCCATGAGATTGAATATGCGGGCCATGCCAAATCCTGTTATAATGAATGTGGACGTTCTAAGTGACGTTAAATATTGTATTGAGAGACGATTTCGAACGCAATCAGGCCTGAAAAAAGTTATTATATGGGCCGGTAGGGCTAAGCCTGTGCCGGGTTGAAATTCACGCCTCAGCTCAGCAGGAGCTTCACGTGTGGCACGCCCAGAATAGGCGTGAAAGGCGGTGACTAGTACTCTTTAACACTCAAAATGATGGATAACATTGTTAGCCCGGCCGCCTGAGGCCGGAAGCATCCATGCCAGCCGCAAGCAGCTAGGCTAACAACGGTAATTCCATGACAACAATAATCCCCCCTTCAATCGCGAGGCATTCCCCATGACTCAAAAAAACCAAGACAGACGTTCATTCCTGAAAACGGCCACCGCCGCGGCCGGAGCAACATTCGCCGTGGGGCAAACCGTGCTGGCCGAGGAGGCCAAGGGCGCCAACGGTCGCCCGGGCGTGGGATTCATCGGAACTGGCGGACGGTGTGGGGCGCATATCAACATCGTCAATACCCTCAAGAAGCAGGGATTGGTCGAGCCTGTCGCCGTCTGTGACGTCTACGGCCCCCGGCTTCGCGCTGCCTCGCAAAAAACCGATAACGCGAAAATGTACAAGGCCCACGAAGAGCTTTTGCAAGACCCCAAGGTCGACATCGTTTGCATCGCCACGCCCGACCGGCACCATGCGCCGCAAGCCATCGATGCAGTGCGGGCGGGCAAGGACGTATATTGCGAGAAGCCGCTGACGCATTGGTCCCAATTCGATCTGGCCAAGAAGTTAGGCGAAGAGACGGCCAAGCACAAGCGCATCGTACAGGTGGGTACCCAATACATGGCCGACGACAACTACGCCAAAGTCCGCAAGATGATCGGCGAGGGAATTATCGGCAAACCCGTGCACGTCGAACTGGGCTACTACCGCCGCGGTGACTGGGGAGAGCGCATGCATATCCCCGACCCCAACGCCAAGCCGGGTCCGGATCTCAACTGGGAACGCTTCCTGGGCGATGCGCCCAAGGTGCCTTATAGCGTTTCGCGGTTCTTCCAGTGGCGGCTCTACTGGGACTACGCGGGCGGTCCGGCCACCGATTTGCTGGTGCACATGTTCACGCCCGTCTTCTGTCTCTTGGGCTTGGATTTCCCGCACCGTGTATTGGGCGGTGGGGGCACGTTCCAGTACAACCGCGAGGTGCCCGACCAGTGCAACATCATCGCCGACTATCCCGACGGTCCCAGCGTGGTGATGATGAACACGCTCTCGAACCACGTGCCCACCGACACCAAGATCCGCGGCACCGACGGTGTTATAATGTGGAAATCGCTGGGTTCGAAGGACTGCAAGGGCATCCGCATCGTGCCCTTCGGCAAAGACAAAAAAGAGCTTTTCCTGCCCTGGGCCGGCATGGGCAGCACCACGCGGCTGTGGGCCAACCTCATCGACTGTGTGAAAACCCGCAAGCAACCCTACAGCCCCATCTCCGCGGCCGTTCGGGTACAAGCGCCGCTCTCGATGGCCATCATCGGCCACCGCGAAAACAAGGTGACGATGTTCGACGAGAAGACACAGTCGGTGAAGATGGTTTGAGGTATGAGGTGTCAGGCATGAGGGGACGGGGGCGAGTAGCACTGATACCTCAGCAAAAAAGCTTTAGCTGATAACTGAAACCAGACACCTCAAACCACTACCACTTGCGACGGCGTAACGTCAGCGTCAAGATACTTATGCACACTAGTGTCATCGTGCTTGGTTCCGGCACGGTATTGGCTGTATTCGTGCCGTAGCCGAAGTGGGTGGCTAAGACGCCGAGGTCGGTGACATCCACAACACCCCCACCATCGGTATCGCCTTTTCTCCATGTCGCGCCGACGGTGGTGCCATAGTTGGTTCCCAGGATGCCGAGGTCACTTACATCTACGTCGCCGTCAAGATCGAAATCGCCCGGCTCGGGATCGGAGATTATTTCAATTTCTATCGATGGACTCTGAGCATAGCCGAGGACATACCCTTCTAGAGAATGTATACCCGATGGAAGAATGAGAAGATCCCAGTCGTAATCAAAAGTCCATGTGTGCGATTCGTGAGCTTCGATGAAAACGGATGTATCCACTTGAGCATACGCATAATAGGAAGGCAGATCGAAGAAATAGTCAATTTTGTAACCTGCTTGGTAAGCGCTGGGAAAGTATAGCTCTATGACGTCATCGGCCGGATTCGTCGCGGTTACAGTTATCTCTATCGTCTCCAGCGGCAAATAGGATGCGTGGTCAGTACTCACACTCACATCGATAACAGGATTGCCCCAGGCCACAGTGCCAGTCGCTAAAATCACTCCCGCCACAAATCCGATAATTAAGCGTTTCATGATACCCACCTTTAAGAGTTGTCGAGCGAATCATCGCTCATACAAATATCCATAGATTCATTGTATGAATGGGCCAAGTTCTTGCTACCCCCCGGGTTGAGTAGAATAGATATTTTCAATTGACCAATTTATTGCCTTTGAGTACCGACTTCCGTCTGAACATAGAAATCTCCGCGCGTTCTGATAGAGCGTTTGCTGCCTCAAGGCGTAACGAAACAAAGAAGCAAACAATAGAAAAGAACATCGCCAAAAAAACGCCGTAAATCCCGGGCTAACCGAGGTCGTGTAAGAGAGCCTAACACTTCATACCTGAAATCCGATATCTGAAACCTGAAACCACCGCTACCGCTTTGTGGCGTACATCTCGGCGTATTCCAAGACCCAAAGATCGATGAGATTCGTGAACGAGGCCAAATCCGCCTCGCCAAGGCGTTGGTAGTGGTTGCGGTTGAAGATTTCCTTGTTGGCGATGGTGGCCTTTGAGGCCAGGTCGAGAACGTGGTATTTACCCATCGGGCGAACCACCATCTCCAAGCGGCTGAAAGAGTTATAACGGCCGCCCGACCGTCCGAAGGTCACGTCGTCGCGGCTCACGGCCGCGCCCCATCCGCTCTCGTCAACGATGGGCACAAATTCGAAGCCCGGAAAAGTCAGAGGCAGATTCTTAAGACACTCTTCGATATGTTCGCACAGTTCCAGCCGATACTGGCTGTGCAGTCGCCGCATTTCCTGCTCGTTCAAGGCCTTTTCCGCCGCAGCCTTTGCCCGCGCGTTGCCCTTCTTCTGACCACGTTCGACGGCCTTGGCAAGTCGTTGTTGAAAATCCATTTGCTGTGCTTCGTCTCTGGGTTCGTCGCTAGCGCGGCTTATTACTTCTTGTCCGGTGCGTCTTTCGAATACGGGTCGGTCTCTTTTGCCGGCGCCGTTTTGTCTTGCGGCGGAGCAGGTGGAGTTTTCTTGGGCTGTGGCGGCGCGGCGGACGGTTTATCATTCGCGGAAGGCTGATCGAAAGTTGTCTTAGGTGCCGATTGCGGACGCTCAACGGGCACT
>JAFGTN010000666.1 GCA_016934075.1 Pirellulales bacterium | reverse complement strand
GCCGAAATTCTGGCCGTTTTCGACCGTGCCCAAATATCCGGCCAGATCGGTGAGGCTTTGTATTTCACTTCTATATTCATCGCGCCGGTAAAGTCGATTCACATGCGCGAGAGAAAGAAACACAGCGATCATCATAGCGCTGGAACTGCTCATACCGGCGGCTGGAGGCAAATCGCTTGCGAAGGAGATATCGGCACCGGTGGAAATGCCGGGATAATTCCGCGCTATGCGTCGTGCTACCGTCATGGGATAATTCGACCAATGGCCCGCCGTGGGCACAAGTTCGGGATCCAGATCGAACTCGCTCGATTCGCCCATCTGCACGGCGTTGACCGTAACACGTTGATCTTGACGAGGCGCGACAACCACCGAGAACCCCCGTTCGGCCGCGATCACCACGGTCCTTCCGCCGCTGTAGTCGGTATGCTTTCCCAACACCTCGACCCGGCCGGGCACAAAAAAAGCGTTTTTTCCCCCACCCGACGGCAGCCCTTCGGCTGCTTGATTAAACAGCCTGGCACGTGTCGCAGCCGCTTGAGACTCCAGACCAGCCGCGACCAGACATTCGGCCAAGGCGGAGGCATCATTGAGCGAGCCGCCGTAGCAAAGGTTTTTACACGTGAGCCTTTCGCTATCGGACTGATTCAAAGCGAGACCTCCGTGCCGGCCAGCCGCTCGCTAACGGCAGCTATGTCGTTGCGGCTTGTGAGGTCCAAGACGGGCGCGGCGACTGTGATGGCGCGGAACTTCTCGCCCAGCTTTTCCATGCTGTGCATCACGGCATCGGGCAACTCGTACTCACCACGCTGCGAGGGCCCGATCGCCCGGCACGAATCGAAAATCGAACTACGGAACTGCCAGCAGTTCATACTCACCCAGATCGGACGCGGCAGAGCGGACCATGTTTCTTCGTCGGGCTTTTCAATAATCCTTTCGAGGTTGCCTTCAGCATCAACCAACCCCACGGAAAAAGTCAATAGCCGTTCTTCGCTGAGATTGCTCTGGGAGACCATGCTGTCGAAATCGAAGAGCCCCAAGCCCGAGCCGCCGTGCTCGCGCAAGCGCCGCATGGCTTCGAGCGGATAGTAATTGTCAGAATTCAACATTGCGAAGGTGTCACTGTCGACGAATTGTTCGGCCGCCAAAAGCGCGTTGGCCGTGCCCTTGGGTTCCTGCTGCACGGCAAATTCGACGGTAAGCCGCCGTAGTGCGACCTCTTGGCCGTAATATTGTCGCGTTGCATCATGTTCGGGACCTATCACCAGGCAGACACGGCGATAACCGGCATCGGCCACGGTCGACAGAACGTAATCCAGAAATGGCCGGTCAATGGGAATCATGGCCTTTACGCCCGAATCGGCAACTGCCGCCTGGCGCTCGTCGAGACCGGCCGAATCATCGCTACGTCGCATGCGCGAGCCCTTGCCGCGTGCCAGAATGACAACTTTGTCGGGGCGATCTGCCACCATATGCGTCTCCTATTCGCTTTCCTGTTGATGTTTATCCTGTTCATGGCCGGCGATAATCCGTGAGAAGAGATGTTTTATGTCGGCCGCGCCGCCGATGGTAACCCAAATGGCCATGCCCGTAAAACCTCCCACGGTGCCGATCAACATCGCTTTCCATAATATGACCCAGAGCCATACGCTTTCGATGGAAGCTTCCGCAAACAACATAATGCACCTCGAAATTCTTATTTTGATTCTTGAGCCGATTGGGGATCACGGTCGGGAAACAGCAATGAAACAACAATCATTACGATAAATGTTGAGGCAAAGCTGAAGAGACTAACACGGGCGGGTGAAATTTCCACCTGCAATACGCCCGGATATTGGCTGAGATATGTTACCCCCGGCAAATACGTAAAGAAATTCCACAATCCTTCCGACAAGCTTCCAAGATTTGTCAACCACCAACCGATCCCGGTTTTCACGGGCGAGAGCCCGACTACAGCCGTACTGCCCGTTAGAAGCGCAAAGATGGCGCCCGTCGAACTGGCCCGTTTCCAATAGAGGCCGCAAGCCATCAAAGCAAAAGCGCCGGAAGCGTAAATTCCACCGGTCACCGCCATATAATCCCAGACGTCTTCACTGCCCTCGTAAAACAGCCCCCACCAAAACACATAAACTCCGATGAGTACTATAAAAAACCGTGTCAGCCAGATTCTTACGGTAGGGCTTATGCGGTCGTTGCACAACGGAGATACAATGTCCTCGGTCAGCACCGAACTCCAGCACAAGAGGTAGCTGTCATGCGTCGACATGAACGCCGCTATCATTCCGGCAGTAATAATACCGATTACAACTGGCGGCAACATCTGGCCCATGAATACCGGCATGGCGTAAAGACTGCTCATTACCGGCTCTCCACCATCTTCGGCCACAAATAGACTTTTAAGAGTATCGTTTTGCGTATAGATAAAAACAAACGCACAGATGCCCCAGAAATATGGCACCAGAAAACGAATCGTGTAAGACAACGATGCCCAGGTGAATTGTTTCTTTACGGTTTTGGGACTGTCGGCGGCAAGTGCGCGAGCCACCGACGTAGGCCAAATCGCGCAACCAACCAACCCCATGAAACACATCCATATTATATACTCCCAGCCAAATCCATCTCCCCCATCAACAGGCGCCACAACCGGATTGAATCCGGAGGCTCCTTTAAACTCAAAAACCGTGTCAAAGATATTTCCCCAGCCAAGCTTGATAACTGCCATTATCGTCGTTAACACCATTCCGATCGATAACACCACAAACTGCAAATAGTCGGACAACACCACGGAAACCATTCCACCCAGGCATGTGTAAAGCAAAACCAATGCTATCAAAAAGCCCATCACCATTTCCAGGGCATCACTTTCAGGATCCATGCCGGTAATACCAACAAGGAACATGGCTCCCACCTTGAGAAACAGCCCCATGTTCAAAATACCGGCGGCGGCCATCATGATGCCGCCGAGAATCTGAGTCTTCCGCCCGAATCGCCGGCGATAGAAACCTGGAATCGTTAACACACCCATGCTGCGAAGCCGATAGATCATAAAGCCCGTGACTCCGACTATGAAAGTGATAATCCCAGCTACCATGGCGATGTGGAACGACGAAAAACCGCATTTGAATCCCTTTTCGGCACTATACATGACTGTAATAAGACCCAGTTCGGTGCCGGTAAGAGTGGCAATTCCCAGACAGGTGCCAAGACCTTGGCCGGCGGTTACAAAGTCCTTCATGTTGGCAATGTACTTGCGAACAACCAGGCCGATAACGACCGAAATCATGGGGTAGCAGATCACGATCACCCAGTCTATGGCGGTGAAATTAGTCTGCTGCAAAACTTCTTTGGCCGCCTGGTCAAGTGATCCCATAAATCCGATCCTTTCGTCCGAGTCTGCTGTGCTTTCGTATTGAAAAGCCGGGAAGTTTCCTCAGTGGAAGCGGACTTTTGCAAAAGTCCTGTGGAAGCTAAAAACTCACTATCGGACACACCCCCCATAAGCCAAGGATTTTGGCAAGTCAATAGTAAGGGTGCCTCGCGGTAATAGAACCAGACAGTATAGCTGTCGCCGTAACCAGGTTCAACCAGCAACTTGGGCAAAGATCCCCCCACCACGACTGTGGGAAGTTATAACGGCCGATAGGTTTATGAAACCGGTTATTTGATTCGAAGCAACTATACTCTGTATTCCCTCACGATATCCACCAAACTATTTGCCTCATCCACGCTGGGCGTGCCGAACACTTCATAGAGCACACCTCCGGGCAACTCATGGCTCTGTAATTTATCACGGAAGACGTTGTAGTCCGCTCGAATTACCAGGGGCATATCACCGGCTCGGTCGCGCAACTCGCCGGCAATGTCAATGGCATAGGGAAATCCCTTGTCGTCACCCATATAAATCGCCTTGAGGCCGCGGATCGTGATTGCCTTTTCCAGCAGATGACGACCGTTGCCGTGTATATGGCACACGCCGCCGTCATATCGGGCAAGAATCCTTTCGATTGGCTCGCGGCCCCATTTTTCGAAATATTCGACCGATGTCATGTGAAAAGGATCAAGGCTTTCCGAAACAATCCTGCCCGGCGCCCAGGAGACCATGTTGCTACAGGTGCCGCCTTGCAAGCGGGGCGTGTTTTCGAAAAAAGTGTCCTGCACCAGCGTATTGAGTTCGAAGGCAAAATCGATAGCGCGGCGGACCATCTCGGGCTCGGTCTCCACGCTCATGTAGGCTCCGGTGGCACCCAGCAACTCGAAGATGAAGTTCAAGGAGTCGATGAGTATGAAATGACTGACGCCGAATTTGTCGCCGGCACCGGCCACAAAAATTTCAAGCTGTTTCATAAACCGCTGGAACCAGGGGTGGTCGGAATCGATTTTGAGTGTGTCGAACTTCGACCAATCTTCCCACAGCGGTACGACCATAGAAGATATCCAACCGTTGTCCGTATCGCACTGGAAGCGGACCTCGGCATCGACCATGCCCCCATAGAGACCTTGATCCATCTCGGTAAGATAAACGGCCGGAATGGAATCGTCAGCAACCTCCGACTGTTCGGCGAAAATCTTATCCCAAAACTCAATCCGCTCCCGGGGATCGGGATACCCGCAGTCGCCGTCACGGTGTTCGGCGCGAAAACGCTGCAAAGCTTCGCTAGGCGACGGGCAGCGGACAAGAATTCGATCGCCATATTGCCGTTCGTGCCACAACCGCAAGCGTTCGATTGTTTCTTTACAATTCGGTTTGTAGGCAAGGGTATTCATGACGAAATAATTGGGACGGGCTGTGAGTTTTCAGTTATCAGGTGTCAGGTGCGGGACTTCAGACTTGGGCTCATTGATCATTGATCATTGATCATTGATCATTGATCATTAAGCCCCTTGCTCATTGGCCCCAAATCTACTGCTCGTCACTATATCCAACCTCGCCCACGCCAACAAGCAACCGAACCTCTGCTTGGGGAAGCGGCAAAGGAAACAAAGGAAACATAAAAGGTAACAGTGGCCGCCGATTTCCCTTTCTTCAAGGCCACCCGCTGTCGCTAAAGGAATCGTTGTGTGCGTATTTGGGTAAAAACGTCAGTTTATGGAGGCAAAATGCCGGCCTGCCACATCTTGACAACAATGCCTGGATCCATTTTACTTGAATCGAACGCAAGTATGGCAATGGCACCGCTTTGCGTCGGCGCTTCGTTCGTTTTGCAAACATCTCTCGAAAGGGTACTGAAAATGAATTCTCCTGTCAGGAAAACCGTCTTTGTGGTCGCTCTTCTACTGAGCGTCTTGTGGACATCGACCTCGATGGCCGAACTCAAGATCGAACGAGTTAAGTATGGTGGTTGGCCAAATTGCGTGCGTATGTCCAACGGTACGATCGAATTGATCGCCACAACCGACGTGGGGCCACGCATCATCCATTTCGGATTCATTGGCAAGGACAATGAATTCTTCGAGGACCCAAAACAGTTGGGCAAAACCAATGCAGAAAAATGGCTTGCTTTCGGCGGCCATCGTCTCTGGCTGGCTCCCGAAGCCAAGCCGCGATCCTACCACCCGGATAGCAAGCCCGTCAAAGCCTATCAGAAAGATCAGTCGGTGCAACTTATCCAGCCCATCGAGACCGACAACGGCATCCAGAAAGAGATGCTCATCACCATGGCTCCCTCGGGCTCAAAAGTCACGGTCGACCACAAGCTCACCAACCGCAACCTCTGGGCCGTGGAAGTGGCGCCATGGGCGCTGACCGTGTTGGCGCCGGGAGGGAGAGCTATCTTTCCCCAAGAATCCTATTCGCCGCATCCCGATATTCCTGACTTTCCGGACCAAAAAATCGATAAAAAGTTCTACCTGCCCGTCCGCGTAATGACTCTCTGGTCCTACACCAACCTGGCCGACCCGCGGTGGGTGTTTACCCGTAAGTACATCGTGCTCAAACAGGATCCCAAGGCGACCAATCCCCAGAAGCTTGGACTGAGCAACCGGCAGAACTGGGGCGCCTATCTCCGAAACAATCATCTCTTCGTGAAAATCAATCCCTATCAGGACGGAGCCATCTATCCCGACCACGGCTGCACATTCGAGACGTTCACCAACGCCGACATGCTCGAACTGGAAGGCCTTGGCCCGTTGGTGAAACTGGCGCCAAACGGCGGCACCACGACCTACAGCGAAGACTGGCATCTGTTCGACAATGTAAAAGCCGACAACACCGACAAGAGCCTGGATGCATCCGTCCTTCCAAAAGTTAAGTCGATCCTGAAATAAAAACCAAAAGACCAACGCAAGACGTTGCGGGCCGGAAAAACCGGACTCGCATGCCACCGAATGGATTGGTAAATCGGTAATGCAATTCTCCGGATTTGATGCATTTCTATCGCTTTCGAAACAATCCACTTACTCGATCCTGGTAGTGCTGGACTGTTTCAAGCATTATTTCACGTTGCTCATGACTGATAATCCAGTTGGAATAAACCGTCGCTACGGCGATCGAGGCCAGAGCCGCGAGCGAAACCCAGGGGCCGAAGATCAACAGTACCGGAACTATCAGAACAATACACGTCCCCAAATCCAATCGGAAGCCCAGCGACCAGTTGAGCAGGCTCATTACCAACAGGGCCAGGAAATTAGCCACTGTCGTGGCCACAACGGCACCCATCAATCCCCAAATCGGCAAGAGAACAATGTTCAACACCACATTTACCACAAGCCCCACCAGTAATGCAAGGCTCCCCAGCCGGGCTTTTTCCATACAAAACAGGTAATTCTGCGAAATAAGTGTCATTCCGAACCAGATGCAGTATGTCAAAGTCAGCGGAAACACTTCTCGTCCAGCATCGAACTTGCCCTCAAACGCAAACGAAAACAAAAGCGGTGAAGCGATCAACACCAAAACCGAGCCGGTGAATAGTGTGAATCCCAACAGTTTCAAAAACAGCATCAGACGCTGCTTTGCCCGACGCTGATTTCCGGCCTCCCAGTCGCGGCTTAAATGGGGAGTTATTATGCCTCCGAGTAATAAGGCGATTGATATCATCAGCAACGGAATAATTCTACTGCTGTGATACTGCCCCACCTCGGCCAAGCCGTCCCCGAGCGAATAGTGTACGATCATGTAGCGATCGACAATCGCAAACAAATTGGCTAAAAGATCGGTAATCGTTACCCACACGAAAAAAGGTATCAACTTCGACCAAAGTTTCCAATGCCCCAAGCTTTTTTCCACCTTGGGCAAGCCTCGCCAAACCCTGCGCACGTACCACAGAGACCAGAGCGAAGTAATACAACACGCCATGGCATAGGCAACAACGATGCTTTGGGCCGTATCGCTCCAAGAAAGTACCAGGAATGCACCGAAAACTGCGAACAACGCGCTATTGGCCAGATGTATCAGTGCAAGTTGGCGAACGTTACGCATTGCTGTCAGTAACGCCACGAAATAATGGGCCGCCACCACCATTATCAGCGCGACGGATAAATACTTCGCCAGGTATGCCTGATCGGATGTACCGAAAATCAAATGGGAAAACCAAGGACTAAATATGTAAATCCCAAGGCAAGCAACAATTGACGTCATGGTCGTCACGATCGTTGTGCGACGAACCAACGTACGCATCAACCCCCTCTTGCGATAGTATTCTATATACCTGCCATATACTGCCGGGATCGAAAGCACTGACAAAGGAGCGGCCAGCATAAGAAAGCCGAACGACATGTCCCAAAGCCCTAATTGTTCGGGCGAAAGCCAGCGACAAAACAAAATGGCACGGGCAAAACCGATCAAACGCTGTACGGCAGTCAACGTCAGCAATATCAAGATACTATCGGCCAGGGTATCGGTACGATAGTGCTCGCCGTCACCATAATCGATACTAGACGGCTCATTTACACCCAATTCGCTGGAAGATTCATCGGGCGGACATGGTATTAATCCCACTTCGGGATCTCTATCCACGTCAAAATTCGGCTCATCTTGGGATTGTGTGGGGGAATCTTTTGAATTCAAGTTCTTCTTCCCGATATCGGGGGGTAAAATTGTGTCGAGAGGTGTTATTTCGTCCGCAGATACCCTATAACTGTATCGGACAAAGTGCCTACCACAACTCTTCCTCAGAGTCGTCCACATGGCAAATCACCGCTTCAGGTGCCGGATGTCACGCCTCCTGAATACAAATCCAATCGACCCACTCACTCCAGCTATCCATATTCGCTTGAATCGCCCATACAATTGACATGCTAAGCCCCTCGCAATTGACACAAACGGTCCACTGTGCCATGATGCTACTTACGTTAGGTGCCCTGCCATGTTTTTATGGGACCATAACGTCACGACACCCGGACGTGTCTGGCGAGTGTGAAAAACAGGAAGGTTATGTAATAAATGCTTAGAGTCTGGCTCACCGTAATATTCTTTTTGGCAATAACCTCATTTGGTCACGGCGAGGATTGGGCCAAGGACATGTTCAAGGAAACGTCTTTCGACTTCGGAGTCGTTGCCCGCGGCGCCAAGGCCGAACATCGTTTCGTTTTCGAGAATATCTATATCGAAGACGCCCACATATCCTCGGTGCGTTCGAGTTGTGGTTGCACAACACCGGAATCCCCGACAGGAATCATAAAGACTTACGAACAGGCTGCCGTGATCGCCAAAATCGACACGCGCAGTTTTCTGGGCAGCAAAAACGCCACGATTACGGTGGTTTTCGACAAACCATTTTACGCAACCGTGGATTTGCACGTGTATTGCTACATCCGTAGCGATGTTGTCTTCCAACCCGGCGTCATTCAATTCGGAACGGTTAGGCGTGGAAAATCCGAGCAGCGAAAGACCACCATCAGCTATGCGGGCAGCGATAACTGGCAAATCACTTCGGTTTCGTGCGCAAACCCTTTTCTGAAAACCGATCTGGTCGAAGCCTCACGGTTCCAGGGTCGCACGACCTATGACCTTTGGGTCACGCTTTTGCCCAAAGCCCAAGCCGGCTATATTAATGATCAGATATTCCTGCACACCAACGACTCCGATCCGGCTAAATCCAAGATCCCGCTGAGCGTTGAAGGAGTAGTCGTCGACGCGCTGACGGCTCGCCCCTCGCCGCTGACATTCGGCATTCTCTCGCCCGACAAGCCGAACACCAAAAATCTGGTAATCCGGGGGCATATCCCCTTCAGGGTAAAGAGTATCACATGCCCCAACGAGGCCATAAGCTTCGATACCCCCACCGAAGTCAAGCGTTTTCACATAGTACCCATTACACTGCTGTCTCCTTCCAAACCCGACAAAATCAATACAAAGATTAAGATCGAAACGGACATCCCCAACACGCCTCCCATAGAGGTGCCGGTCTACGCGGAGATCGTTGCCGAGAAATGCGACGCGAACAAAAGCAGCACAGGCGCGGCGCCACCCTCCACCAGCGACAGCGAAAAGAAATCCTCCGAAAAATGACCAGTGTGTCATCAAGGACCGGCTCTCGGACCACAGAGTCCGTCGCTGCATACGCAGTCGGCAATTCAGAGGAAAACTCGAATGAAACCGCGCGACGTGTTCCTCAAACGATTTGCGACGATGTTAAAGAAAAAATCGCCAACCATATAGACATCATCGGCCCCGAATGCGCCGTGCCACTAGATGCCCCATTCGAGAATCTAAAATTGATTGCCCAAGAAGTGAAGCGGCTATCGACGAGCGAATGAGCGGGTGTATAATAATCACTGATAACTTGACATCCCACCAACCAGCCAGTTGAAAAAAGGCGCCACTACCGGCTTTTTCAACGGGCTGCTATCCTGCCCTACCGCATACCAGTTTCATCTTAACTACCAACGCACGCCTCAGCAAAGGTCACGCCGCTATGTCCAGCCAGAGCATGCATGCTGGTTTTCTTCTTGTCACCGCTCTGTTATCGACGACCATTTACCAAGCTCCTTCATTTGCCGCCGAAGAAGAAGTCGGTAGCCGGCCTTACGAAATGGTATGGGCCGACAGAACACAAGACACGCACCCGCCGCTGGTCGATTTCGAAAACCTGGACGGTTGGACAGTCAAAGCCAACGACGCCAAGGCAACACTCAAGCGATCGCGCAGTCAACAACTTTGGGATAAGTACGTCGCCGAACTGGTCTATCGACGCGACGGCAACCAGCCGTGTATCATAATCAAGCCCCCCAAACCGATAGACATCAAAAAACCTTTCGACTGTGTTAACTTCTGGGTTTACGGCAACAATTGGTCCTGGGTGCCCGACCCCGGCACTCCTCAGGTAGCAATCCGTCTGCTCCTTCGCAACCGCAAGGGGCAACTCGTGGGCCTGGACATGGGTCGCGTGCGCTGGCAACAGTGGTGGGTGATGCACCATCGGCTTACACCCGCCCAACTCAATCTGCTTGCCGACGGTGCCGTATTCGAAGGTATTGAAATCACGGGCGGTCGCAACAAACAAGACCGCGTCCTTTATTTCGACAATCTGTCCTTTTATCAGGAACGGCTCGAGCCGCTAGCATTCGATCCTCGCCCAGCTCGGGGCATCAAGCTACCGGAGGGTCAAACTAGCGGCACTAATACCGGTCCCGGACTACTGCCGTTCCCCACGCGTGAAGAGACTATTCTACCGGACAATCTAATCAAAGACTTCAAGAACGATGTAGAAAAAAACGGCAAACAATTTTTGTTCCACTATCGTGGTGACGACGGGCATCTGGTTTATCGCTACCGTCCCGACGGTGGTGATCTGGGTGATATCGAAGTAGAGTGGAGCGGCAAATCACCCAACGCCAAGCCTCATCAAACCAACACCCGACAATCATCAAAAGAAACAAAGAAATTTCGGCCCATGGTAGATGGTGGAATTTACTTCCATAACGGCGAAGAAGAATCGTCGAATGTTAAGCCCGAAAAGATCGAAATGCTTTCCTGCCGGCAAGACGGGGATAGCATTGTTTCTAAATGGAAAGCCACCCGCGGCAAGCAATCGACCGAGCTTACCTATACTCTGAGGCTTTGGCAAAAGTCGCTGGTCGTGGACGTCAAGTGCGTGCCCACCAAGGGCACCGACAGTCCCGTGGGCGAATTCCGCATCGGTCATGCAGGCGGCGTCGACAACCCGCGTCTTGTCACCATCCCGTACCTGACCGGCAACGCCGACCGCCCCGCGGTTCTGGTTTCCGGAACACCGCACAATCCGCTTTTCACCATCGCACTGATCGACCACACCCGCTCGAATGCTTCGCTGCTTTGGGCCGACAACGAAGTCGGTGAAGAAGGTCCGGCCGGGCAATCGGCCACTTACAACGGCGGCACCCGCTACCTACCCAAGACCGACGGCAACCGCAATCCGTGTTTCGAGCGGTTGTTCCTCACGGTTTCACCAGAATTCGAAGAAATCCTTCCCAACATTCCCAATCCCAAATCGCCTTGGATGCACGTGACTGGTGAGCGGGTTTGGCGGGCGCATGGTGCCGGCGACCGGACAAGCGACTACGAATACTGGAAAAACATCGCCCGTCACGGCATGGATAAGATCCTCATCACCGACCACGAAACCGGCTGGCGCGACGGCGGAGAAAGCTTCACTTTCCGAACCAGGGCAGCGCCTGGCAAAGGCGGAGACGCCGGGCAACTCGACTACACCAAAAAGATACACGCCCTGGGATATCTCTACGGCATATATAACAACTATACCGATTACGCGCCGGTCAACGAACTCTGGGACGAAGACTGCGTGACCCGAACTCCCGACGGAAACTGGCAAACGGCGTGGCCGCGATGTTACAACCCCAAACCGTCGCGGGCCGTGGAATTCGAAGCCCGCTTGGCGCCGATCATTCAGGATAAATTCGGCCTCAACACGGCTTACTGCGATGTGCATACGGCCGTCACGCCGTGGTCGTACGTCGACTTCGACGCGCGTGTTCCCGGCGCCGGAACGTTCGCCGCCACATTCTACGCCTACGGCGAGATAATGTTGCACCAGAAACGCACTTGGAACGGGCCCGTCTATAGCGAGGGTAACAACCATTGGTACTACTGCGGATTGACCGACGGCAACTATGCACAAGACCAAAGAGCACAGCTACCGGTCAATCCCTGGTTGGTCGATTTCGATCTTCGTAAAATGCATCCACTATGTTGCAATTTCGGCATAGGCAATCCGGGCATGTTCTTCTCTCGCGAAGAATTGAAGAAATTCGGCACGGGCAAGCAGTGGGAAGATGCACTGGACCGTTTTTTGGCGGCCACCTTGGCGTTTGGTCACACGGGCTTTCTGGTCGGACAAGGCGGGATGCCCTGCACAGTGCGGAGTTATTTTTGCGTTCAACAAATCCACTTTCGCTACGCCCGGCAAAAGGTCGCATCAATACGTTACGCCGACGATAGCGGCAAGCTGCTTTCGACCAGCCAGGCAGTGGTCGGCGGCGCTTTCAGACGTTCGCAGGTGGTCGTCACATACGACGACGGGCTGAAAGTGATCGTCAACGGACATCCCAGCGAAAGTTGGAAAATCGATGATATCCTGCTGCCTCCTAACGGCTGGATGGTCCAAGATCCACGTAATAAATCGCTCGTGGCATGGAGTAAGATAGTCGGCGGGCATTCCGAGGGAGGGCACCGCGCCGATTACGTCAACTCACCCACCTATATCTATGCCGACGGACGAGGTCGCTTCACCCGCTTCGAAAAAGCGGCCGTCGACGGGCAACTGATCGCCAAGCGAATAAAAGCCCAGAAGTCCGGCGAAGGGAGCATGGAATTGATACCCGTGGAAACCGGGCGATGGTTCGGCATAGCGCTCGACGAAGTATCACCCCAGGGTCGGCCGGTTGCGGCCGTGGCCTTGGACAAGACCGGCAAGGAACTTGGTCCGGTCGAAACACGGTTGAGCCGGGGCCTGCTTTACGTGACGCCGGTCGAGGGAGCATTCAGCTATATACTCTCGCCGAAGAAATATAATGAGGGCATCGCCTCAGGCGCTGTACTTGACTGCGATCGTATCCAGGTCGTGCCGGGCGAACGCGTTACCATCACCAGCCAACCGACAGGCGTTGTGGCCATTGGCAAAACGAGCCACGTATACACGATTCCCACCAACACCCAGCCCGGCACGCTGCTCTGGCACGAACACGACAATCATTGGATCGACTTTTCGGTCGTACCGCTGGTCGACGCTGCTTTGCGACTGGAACATAGCGGGAAAGAACCGGGCGGTCTTCGTCTAACTCTAACTTCACACGCGGCAAAGCCCGTCGAGGCCAAGGTCGCGCTCGCCGGTCACACTAAAACCGTGCGTCTTATACCTGAAACACCACTACAACTATCCTTCGAATACAAGCTGCCCAACTCCGAAGCAGTTTCCAAACTGCCGTTGAGCGTAACGGCCGGTGACCTTTCCTTCCAAAAGACCTGGTGGCATAAAACCGAATACGCCACGGTGGATGTGGCCCCACTGCCCGACAAACCGGCGACCGGCCAGCGATTGCGCGGACAGGATGAAGAAACGCTAAAAGAACGGACCGGGTCCGGCGCATACCGCTGCGACCGGGCTTGCGGCGAAGTCACCAAAAACTGCCTCTTCATGCACCCGCCCTACAAAGGCGTTACGGGATATACTTTCGCAACGTTCGGGCCAGTGAGTCTTCCGCCAAAACCACGAGCCGCACTGAATTGTCTCATCGGCAAGGGCGACGGTAGCGACCCGGGCGACGGAATTCTATTCCGCGTCGCCGTCATAGATCGCAAGGGGATCGAAACGCTCGTCGCCGACCACCATGTGAAAAACCACGCTTGGACGCCGCTCGTAGCCGATCTTTCGCGTTGGGCCGGGCAGGAAATCAGCATAAAGCTGATCGCCGATCCAGGCGCAAAGGACAACACTTCCGGAGACTGGGCCTGTTGGGCGGATCTGATAATCCAATCCACATACCCAGTATTGCAGAATACATTGCATGAAAAACCAGTAGAACTGCGCTACCTGCCGGGGCCTGATTCTTGCGAAGATTTGACTGTGGCCGACATACGCAAAGCCAAAAAAGCCACCCTGCACTACCAGGGCATCGGTCTGGGAGCTGCGGGAAAATATCGCTCCTACGGACATATCAACAACATTCCCCTAGGCACCATGGTTGCCGCCGGCGGCAACGAATCGAAAAACACCTGGGCCGACGCCGCCGTGCCGTTGAACCAGTCCGCCATGGCGAAACTGACGCTCGACAACCATTTCAAAATCGTCAATCCGGCCGGCGATTGTTTCAAAATCCGCCGCGTCTGGCTGGAACTGGAACTGTCCGACGGCCGTCGCTGCTCATCGCGAATCACCACCACCATCTATTCGCAGCCTAGCGGTTGGGCATACGCGGAAGGAACCCGCGTGGCGGCGGATAAGGATATCGAGTTACGGATACGGTTTGACGGTCCGAACAAGGATAAATAAGGGCATTCGGAAACCCGGGAAGATTATTCGGGAGGGCGAAGCTCATGATGAGCATTTCTAGCCCAGGTTGAAGTATGTATTGTGAAGGAACATCGGCTGACGTCTGGCACGCCCAGAATGGGCGTGAAAGGTTGTTGGCTGGATGCGGACATGCCGCTCTCCACGCCCATTCTGGGCGTGCCACACATGAAATTCTTTTTAGTCGAAATCTGGAGCGTAAAATTAATTGGCAGTTTACGGCTCAGCAGGAGCTTCGCCCTCCCGATTCCCGGTCAATCTCAAATTCAAAAACGCTTGCCCTCCCCCGCAAATTGCGGTAAACTTAGACTCGGTAGCGAGGAAAGCAATTTCACAGGAAATTCAGAGCGAGGCAAGCCATGGCCACCGAGCCGTGTCAAACTCGAATGCTTTGCGTTGAGCGTTCGCTCAAAACAACCCAATCCTCCATGACACGACGACGCGGCGGATTAACTCTTATAGAGCTTCTCGTTGTGCTTGCGATTCTTAGTATTCTCTTGTCGATTCTGCTACCGGCGGTGATGGCCGCACGTGAAAAGGCCAGGGAAATGATGTGCAAGAATAATCTGTATCAGGTCGACGTTGCCATGGCGCGATACATCCATATCCACAAGCGCATCCCCGATCCGGCCTTGCCAGGGCGAGTGGGCGGCTGGACAATCGAGCTGCTACCGTACCTGGAACTAAAAAACACCTACAAGCACGCGGGAATCGGGACACCAATCGCGAATGCTCGGGATACCATCAAGCGACAGCCTCGCATTTTCCGTTGTCCATGTCGCGGAGGTTTCGATGATAACGTTGAGGGCGCCGTGGAGGAGTCGCACTACGTCCTCATTCCCAGTGTCGACAGAACCTCTTGCACTATCTACGATGCGCCGATAGATTTCAAAGCGCCGTGGGCAAGCGGCCCGGAAATGGGTGGACTCAAGGGCAAAGGGCCACATCATGGAGGATTTTATACGGTCGGCTTGGATCAGGGAGAAATATATTATCCAGAATGACGTAATACGCGTTCTAGTTTGAAATTGTACATCACTTAGTAACCCGAAACGCAAGCGAGGAGAGATCGGTAAACCACACGCAGTCCTCCCCTCGCTTGCGCTTCGGGTTAGTATGGTTTAAGAGTAATCAGCCTAGTGCTCCGACTGATCCACCGTTTCCCCGCCGTTATAAGTCGCCAGAGCCTGGTAAAGAGTCATTTCGATATCTTCGTTGAGAAACCGCGTACTGCCGTCGGCGTAAACGAAGTTGGCGCCGCCTGGGTGCGGGCTGCCGAAGGCCAGATGGTTGTAGCCTACTCCATCGGTCGTGCGATCCAGAAGCGAATTGATAGGGTGCACCACGACTTTTGACGTGTAGTTGCCGCATGTACCGTCACCGCCGAAAATCCAGGAGCGGCAGTTGCCCGGCCAGTTGTGAAAGTCGTAGCTTCCCAGTTTTTTCTTATCGCGATGCACGAACTCACCCATGGCCAGCGTGTGGGATGTTCCGTCGATAACGTCCCTGATGTAGCGAGGCCTGTTGTTTGCATTCATCCAAGGGAAGAGGCCGTTGCGGGGCGTCGCGCCGTAGGCCGAACAGGCATCGGTGGGTTGGCCGGCGTAGATCGCGCCGTTAACGCCTTGATAAGTCGTAATGGCCCCATTGAGCCAATCGGTCGGACTGCTTTCGATCACGTGCAGGCCGGGATAACTGGGGCACGTGAAAGGGGGAATGTCGATGTAGCGATACTTCTCGGCTTTCGTTTGAAATTCTGAGCCCCATGTAAACGTTTCCGCAACCAAATCTTGCTCGATATATGGTAACAACGTGCTGAAGAGGCCGTGACTGTAACGGCCGGTCGAGCCGGGCGGGAAGCGGTTGTTGCTGGCCGCGGCGTAATTGTGTATCGCCAGGCCAAGCTGCTTGAGATTATTCGAACAGTTCATCCGCCGCGCAGCCTCCCTCGCCGCTTGCACGGCAGGCAAAAGCAAAGCGATGAGGATACCAATAATGGCGATCACCACCAGGAGTTCTACCAACGTAAAACCGCCTGCCCAACGACGCGAATGGCTTTTTTTCGTAAGCATGGAATGGTCCCTTTCAACCAAAATCCTACCAGATTCTCCTCGACCATGCCAGAGACGCCTTCACTCATTGCAATATCGTTTTCATGAATTCCCGATGGTGTGGAGTCGACAACACAGAGGAGTATTCAGTCGGATTGATATAATAAGCGAAATAAATCCGACAAAACGTGCATAATGCACCGAGCGGCAAGATCTGTGCCTTGTATGCATCTAGTATTTCCGATACTCGATAACAACTGAGCCGGGCAATTCAGAAATTTTTATATCGAGCTTGGAAAGTTCGCTGCCCGCGAGCGATTGGGGAGCCGATCGATCGTATGAATACGCTCGCGTGATTTCATATCTGCCTTTCGGATTGATTTCGCGTAGCGCGCAAGAGAATCGCGAATAGGGTGAGTCGTGACGGCGGAATGCGATCACCATGCCGTCATTGTGCTTGGGCCTGTGATACTGCAACACGCACCAGTCGCGCGAATTGGTTGTGACATCCGACAGGGGATAGAAGTTTCCAGCATAGTATTTACGGATTCGCTTACCTTCCGCAATAGCCTTTTTAAGTTGTGCGCGCGGATAGTCCGCCGGGCGGATGTCTTCGCAAAACGATATGCCCGCGTTGAAACCGCTACGGAAGAGATACGGCGTCGAGCCCATCTGTCCACTGGTGTGATATGGCAGATAGCGGCTCAATCCGGCGGTGATCACCTGGTTGTTGATGGCCGCCTGTTGGAAATCTTTGTTCAACAAAGGATGAATCGTCGCATCGGTTCGCCACAACGGAATCGAACGCGAGCAGGTCTCCAGATCGATTCGCTGTCCGCCCGAGGCGCAGTTGTCGATAAACAATCCGGGATTGGCCGCCAGGATATCGTCCCAGAGCCGGTAGAGGCCCTCGACGTAGCGGATTTCGTGGATGCCCACTCGATCCGGAGTTCCTCGCTCCAGCTTCCGCCAAAGGCGGTTGTAGAAAACGGCGTTATCTATCCGCAGGCACTCAATTCCGTATTCCTTGATGGAGTCGTTGAGGTAGTCGGTCAGGTACTTGCGAGCCTCGGGAATCGCCAGGTTGAACATGCCCCAGGGCGGAGGCTCATCGGGCATTACGATCCACTGCGAAAGCTCGTTGGCCATGAGCGTATCCGGATTCACCCGCTCGGGCTCGAACCATTTCAAAAACTTCATCCCGGCTCGGTCCACAGCCTCTCCGATAGGCTTCAATCCTCCGGGGAACCGCTTGGGATCGTAGGCACGACCGAGCGGACGCACGTAGCTGCCGACTTTGGAGAAGATGTAGCGCTCACAAAAGGCGTCGAACCAGAAAAACTCGAATCCCAGCCCCTTGGCCGAGTCGAGATGCGCCAACACATCGGCCAATGTACCGCGGTCGGTTTCGTAGAAAGCCGTACTGAGCTTCGCGATGGGCGGTACGACCGTATGGCCGTCGATACGCGGCATTATGTGGGCGAACATGGTGCGGCGGAAGAGATTATAGGCACGGTATTGGTCATTACCTTGCCAGTAAAGCTGCAAAATACGGGGACTGCGAATCGATTCACCCGGCCGAAGCGCGAGACGCAGGTTTTGCATGCCGGCTTGAACGCGGACCGAAGCGGATTGAACGTCAGCGGTGTCGCGCGTAACCGAGGCTTGCCACTGACCGGTCCAGCCGATGGCAGTAATCACACCCGATCCGTCACAATCCAGGTTGAAGAAAGGGCACGCACCTTTCGACGAACGGCCCTGCACGGGCGCGAATTCGATTCGTTTTCCCGGCTGAAGAACATCATCGTAGGGGAGCCAATCCTGTGCACCGGCACTGCTGCCGTGCAGGCGGCGCAGCACGACTTGCTTATCACCGGCAACGGGCAAGGCGGTATCGACCGCCAGCACTTTCTCAATAATCGGCGAGTTGCTATTACCACGGTTGGTTAAATGCAACGTCCAATCGACGCCGGCCGTATCGGTATAGATGGTGGCAATCGCTCGAACCTCCAGACCGGTCTTCGCATCGGATAAAGTCAAAATTCGGCGCACAGCCGTATCATCGATCTTTTGCTCTTCAACCACACGTTTCCAACCTCCAACCAGCTCGCGAGACGACCGACCACAATAGACGAACGAAAACGGCAAATCACCGACAGGGCAATTGTCTGAAAATACCCGCTGCGCCCAAGTTCGATTATAAGCAACTTCGTCGGAGGCGGTGGCATTAACCGCAATACAAACGAAAAACGAAACAATGCATAATTGACGGATGTGGTGGGAACATTTCATCATTTTGTCTTCAGCGTGAAATCGTGTGTATTACTGCCGGATTCAATCTTACATTGCACTTTCGACCGTGTATTATACTGCGGCCCGAAGACTTGTAAAATCTCGTCGTCCATTCCGGCACTTGGATCGCCTGGCACGTGGGGTAACTTGCGGCCGGTTTTCAGATCGGCATAGAACTCGACAATATTATTGCCCACCACCGGGCCCTTGTCGGCTGTGAGTTTATAGCGACCGTCAACGATCTCGCCTCCCGCGGTCATGCCCTTAGTGTCACCGGTGGGGCGAAAGAAGATCGATCCCTTTGGGATAGGCCGACCGTCTAGCGATACTTGCCCCTCCACAGCCGCGCGCTCCACACGGCCGCCACAGCCGGCTACGAGCAACAGCAACAGGAGAACGACCGGGTATCGAGTGGTTATCCATTCACGGTTCATGCTTTTCTCCATTGATTTTCCGTAAACCTTTAGCCGATTGGAATAGGTATTGATTTGTAGCCGGATTCGCAAGAATTCGGTCTTAGTACAGTTTCGAGGAAAATGATCCGAATTCTTGCGAATCCGGCTACCACTTGGCAGTTAATTTTGGTCGCTGCTCACCGTACTGCCATCGGCCATCCAACCCATGGTTTGCCACACGGACGCATCTATTTCATCCTGATAAAAACTCACGCTGCCGTCGCACAACAGCCCATGCACGCCACCCGGGTGCCGGCTACGCGCGGCGGCCGTGTTGCTGGTCCCGGCGCCCGTGGGAATGCAGGGCAAATTTTTCTCGGGCTGGTTCAATGCCGGCGTGCAAAAAATGGGATTGTCCAGCAAGAGGTCCGGCGCGGTCGAGTTTGGCGTGCGCGAGGTGTAGATAAGTTTTAAGCCCGCCCGATTGCTATACGGATAACCGCGCACATCGTTGGGCGTGCCGGTCAGATATTCGACCATGGCCAGGGTACTGCTGGTGCCGTCGCTGATCTCGTCGATTTTGGCCCCGCGATTGATTCCAAAGACGGCTTTGTGAGACACATCGAAAGCCGCGCCCTCCGACTCAGCCCAGGCCTCGCCGTCATTGACGCCCGAAAATACTCCCAAGTAGTTAACCGTGAAAAGCTTCACCAGTCCGCCCACAGTAGAAGCGTCCCCTGCTTTTGTCGCTCCGCCCAATCCGTCACTTGGGCAAAGAAAGGCCGATACCGGTTGATTATCAACCACGCCCGGCCAAGCGTTCGCCTGGTCATAGTACCAGGGCCGTAACTGCCGCCCGCCGCTCCATGTCTCCAAGGCGGCGTTGAAACCCTCGTACAGTTCTTGCTGTTCGATGTAAGGCAGCAAGTATGTGTGGACCGTGGGCCACTCGGGCTGGCCGAAACGATATCCGTTTTCGCTCAGCGCTCCATAAGGGAAGCTGCGATGCGTGGCGTGGTAACTGTGCAGCCCCACACCAATCTGCTTGAGATTCGACGCGCAGGTAATCCTCCTCGCCGCCTCCCGCGCTGCCTGCACGGCCGGCAACAGCAATGCGATGAGGATGCCAATAATGGCAATCACCACCAACAATTCTACAAGCGTGAAACCAACTGGTCGGTACAGTTTCAACCTCGATTGCTTGTTCATGACAAATATCTTTCTTTAATCTTTTCTTTATTTCCCATTGCTACCACCTTTTGTTGCCGGGACACGCAATGATTTATCCTCCATGTTCAAATATTTATTACGCACATATTTCATCAACTCATCGGGATCGGAGGACCAGGGAAGCGTGGTATCTTTTCGCTTTTGCTCTTCTTCCCGATCTATGCAGGCAAGAACATACTCACCCGCTTCACGAATATGAACGGCAGTTGCATTTTTAGCCATCGTCAGATCGCGTTTCCTAAATGCGCGTAACAGATGATAATGCCAACGGCAAATCTTCGCCAAACGTTGCACCATGCTAGTTGGCTGCGCTTTGATTGGGCGGTTGCCGAAAATATTGGTGAGCACCCTTTGATCGCTCACGATGCGGGCAAGAGCCTGATTGTCGGCCGCTTCTACTATGGTGGCGTGGAATGCCATGTCCAGCATATCGAGTTCGTCGATCATTTTGCCCGACCAGTCGGGAATTTTCATATCACGTATCTTGTGGAAACAACCTCGCATGGCTTTGAAAATTCCTTCAAGGCGTTCGAGCTGCTTATCGCTCATTCGCACAACCGCCTCGCCGGCTGCCAGCACCTCTAGCGATTCGCGAACCTTGAACAAATCGGCCAGTTCCTTGCGGCTGAGTTCGCGAACAAAGAAACCCACGGACGGCATATGCACGACATACCCCTCGCTGCAAAGCTGATTTATGGCTTCTCGGACGGGGATGTGGCTGACGCCCATCTCCTTGGCGACTCCGGCCAGCGAAATTTTTCCTCCTGGATGAATATGCCCATCTGCCAGTCGTTGATGTAAGTGGTTATAAGCTCGTTGTTTGAGACTCACAGTCGCAATCCCAATAGTGTACACCCCACCTTTGGAAAAACATATACGATAATCGTATATTCCATATACGATCGATTGTCACAGTTTTTTTTCCGACTGTCAATAAAATTCACTACATATTTTTGTTTTCATAAAAAAACACCGGACGCTGAAAACTCTGCCCCATCCCGGATTATTCATGTACAATCCCGTGACAGAATGTCGAGGCCTTGGATGCTGAATGCCTACAATCCAATACAAGCTAATAATTGACTTAGGTGGATTGATTTGATACAAATACAAGCCTGAAGGCTACGAGAATAATAATAGAGAAATAGCCCGATGGTCATTTTCCCGGCCACCGGGCTGTTTTTATGTACTATTGGCTCCAGAACTATAAGCTCAATCATGCAACACCTTACCATCAATGTTTTTTCAGTAATCTACGTGGCGACATCCATGCTTCTATTCTCCGCGAACATCTTGGCCACTGAAGCCGAATACGCCGAGAGCTTCGACTCCTCGACCGGCGCCCTTCCTCGCGGTTGGCAGCCGGTGTGCGGAAAATTCAGTGTGGAAAACGGCGCACTTCAAACCAATGCTTCGAAAGGTTTCTCATACATATCTTTCGGCAAGCCATCGTGGCAAAACTACGAGATCGAAGTCACTGCTACGTTCGTCGAAGTCGACAACAGCAGCCGCTGGCTGGCCATCGTTTTCCGCGCGGCGCCCGACGGAAATACTCCACGCTCGCAATACACGCTACGATACAAATGCAACAAGTCGAACGGTGCCGAATTCGCCGTTTACAGCAAAGCCGATCCGGAAAGCAAACCGAGCTGGAGCATTCGCAGAAAAACCAAGGTCGAACAAAACTGCATACTTGGTAAAGCCCGGAAACTAAAAGTGCGTGTGGTCGGCAGCCGCGTCGACGCTTATCTCGACGGCCGCATCGTGTTGGGGAGCCCCTCGTGCTTCGACCGGG
>JAFGTN010000665.1 GCA_016934075.1 Pirellulales bacterium | reverse complement strand
TCCCCTGGATCCGCAGATGGTAAGGACTCGCATTGTTTGCTCTGACAATCAAGAAGTCGAACAGAGAAGAGGAACCCGTATTACCAATGGCTCCAAGAGACTTCATTTCACCCATGGATTCTGCGGAGGAGTCTTATTCCCGATGTGTCATCCTGATTGTGACAGATGAAATCGATGCGTAGTTTGGTTTCGTCTCGCGAATCATACAACCACTATTTCCCAGGGAGATATAAAGATGAGTTCAATGCGTCTCGGTATGATGTTGTTTTGCTTTAGCGTTTTCGGACTTTGCCAAGGAACTATCTTCGCTGCCGAAAAAATACATGAAGGCTCGGGACTGGAAGTGGATAAACCCTGGAACCTTCCTGTTATTATTAAAAAACTAGACGATGATACCAAGAAGATGGGACTCTCGGAGGCTCTCATTCGTGAAAAGATCGAACGTCAATTAGATCAACACGGTATAAAATGTGTACCCTGGAAAGATGTCGGCCATGAGTACTATTTGTATGTGGAATTTACTGCTGAGGGTCGATCTTTTAGCATATCCCTAAAATTCAATCGCCTCGTGTCTTACGTTTCTAAAGGTCGCACGTACCGCACGTACGCGGCCACTTGGTATAAAAGCGTTTGCGGCACCTATCGCGACAATTTGGACTTCATTATCAATGGCATCATGGCCGGCACGGATATATTCCTCAAGTCCTACCATAAAGCCAATCCGCCCGATGTGGAGCCCAGCGGCGGGGACGGGAGTCCTTGATTAACGACTGCCCAGCAATTCGCCCCCTTTATTGCTTCTGTGAATCAGTCTTGTTCGTCCAGGTTCATGGACCAAACTTTCAGATTGCCGAACAAACCCTGGCCGTTCTGTGTGATGAACCCGATTCGCTCGGGCGTCATACCGATGTTGCCGGGTGCGTGTGTCGTATTGAAGGTCTGCACTAACATGTCGTCCAGATAGAGTTCGAACATGTTCTTTCGGATCAGGAGTCGAAAGGAGTGATTGGCGTGCGGCAGGATCCCGGCGGGGGCAGCGCAGCCCGGACCGATAATGTCTTCCGGAAGAAAATCGACGCGATCACCGATGGTCATCCGCCCAATCTCCGTTCGGCCATAGCTGTGAAGCATGATTGCCGTACCTGCATCTGCCTTCTCCTGCAGGTAGAAACCGATCGACGGAGCCACGAGACGGCGATCTCGGCAAGTCGTCTGAATTGTGCCCTCGACGACGACTCCTCGATCAAAATCAAAGGTCGTATCCAAGACGCCGACCGTGGTGGGTACATCCGTCCGGATTATTGAGTTTCGCTCCGGTTGGGCCTGGAAATCGAGCCGTTCGGCCACCACGTTGCAGGTACACTCACGATTTGCCTTGTTCGGATACACCTGCCTGCATGCACTCAATTCAAACTTAACCGGCGTTCCTTTGAGGGCATCGTTTCCTTTCCAGTATCCCAATCGCAGATGCCCACCAGAATCGACGACAGCCGTCTTGAGCGGCGGTAGCCAGGTCTCACCAGTTTCGTACGTGTAACCGCTGTACATGTAGCCGTTAACGAGCAAATCCGCATCGGTACGGCAGAACCGAGCCCACAAAGACACCCACCGCGTCGAATTGCCGCACAGCCGGTACGCCGCCGCGTCGGGGCGAAATGGCCCTCGCGGTGTGTCGCCGATGAGCGTGTAGACGCCGTATCCCGTAGCGCCCATGTAGTTGAACCAACCTCCAACCAGATAATACTTGCCGCGAATCTCGTGGCAGCCCCCCACTTCGAACCCGCCTTCATCGGGCGGCGTGGGAGGACGTGGTACGGAGCCCCATTCAACCCGCGGTTGCGGCATACCGGACCAGTGGATACCGTCTTCGGACTCCAGAAAACCGCCCGGTCCCGTGGCGAAGCCGTAGTATTTTGTGCGGCCGTTTTCCACGACCGGCACGACGCTCATGCAGTCCAGACGGCTTTTGGGAGAGTACCAGCGAGCATCGGGGAGCAGATCCGCCTCATGGCCCATGAATGTCCAGTGGACAAGGTCGGTCGACTCCCAGAATCTTATAACGTTCTGCACGCCCGGATCAGTGAAACTGCCGTGGTTCATGATGAACCTGTCTCCCGCTCGATGGACGGACATGGCCCAAATGTTGAAGGGAGCATCCTTGATGACCGGGCCGACATGTTTCCAGTGAACGCCGTCGCTCGACGTTGCCAGCCACACATTTCGGAAATTCGCATCTGTGTCGGGAGTGTACATGCTGAACAGGTAGAACTGGCCTTTATGCCAGAGGACAAAAGTGTCCTTGAATCTACCCTCAGACGGACGGTAGATCATCGCGGTACAAGTGGCAGTGGCCAGCCAAGTCAGCAGGATGGCCGATATGAATGCGAGACGACCAGAACGAGTATTTGACACGGACATGGGAACTCTCTCTTAAGCGAGAATAGTTAAACAGGTCAATACAAGACCGCTTCGAAATATAACCACGAAAAACTTGCACATGCCATAAAACTCTCTTCTGCAACTCGTTCACCACGCCACGGATTCGAGAAAACGCAGACTTTGCGGAATCTGCTTCAAAACCGTGGGCGATTCGTCCTCGATGAAATAGTATTTCACGCCGGCCTTCTGGGCGGCGGGCAGTAGAGTGGTCCAATTCACCTGGCCCGTACCCAAGGCAACATCGTTGGTTAGCGCAGTACTGCCGGACAGACTGCCGGTGGGCACACCCTTCTTCAAGTCCTTCAGATGCATCAGCAGCCAGCGATTGGGATACTTTTCGAGCAATTTCACCGGATCTTGGGCGGGGAAAACGCACCACAGAACGTCCAACTGATAGAAGACGGTCTTGGGATCGGTCTCGGCCATCAGCAGATCGAACAACGTACCATCGCCGTAGGGCACGAACTCATAGCCGTGATTGTGGTAGAAGAACTTGATCCCATGCTTTGCCAGAGCCGCTCCCGCGCGGTTGAACACGGCGGCCGTTTCCCGGCACTGCTTCTCGTCGAACGGTGCCTTATGAGGAATCCACGCGCAGCCGACGTATTTAAGGCCCAGTGCCTTGGCATCCTTGGCCACACCTTCGATATCGTCGCGCAAGCGTCCATAGGGGAAATGGCTGCCAATCGGTACAAGCCCCCGCCGGTCGAGTTCCTTCTTGAACTCGGCCGGTGACAGATCGCCCAAGCCGGCAACTTCGACATACTTGAAGCCGAACGATTTGGCCTTGTTGAGCATGGCGGGCACGCCCTCCGCCTTCTGTAGATCGCGGAGGCTATAAAGTTGCAAACCGGTCGGACCCTTGAAGCACTTGCCGGTGCCCACATCGTCGGCCATCGACACACCACACACCAACACGGACAATGTAAGAGAGATTACCAAAAGTCGCAGGGAAGTTGACATAACAGGAGCTCCAAAAATTCAGGTAAGGTGGACACTATAGGGGGTTTGTCGTGGGATCCCATCATTGGAATCCATCGGATACCGCAGTGCAACCCCCACGATCTATTGCCGATTGAGTGTTTGACGGATTCACCGAAGCGTTGACCAGTATAGGGTTCATATTTGGCCTTCCAGAAGACCAGAGGTTCTCCTGCGATACTTAGTTTACCTATTTTAAAGCACTTTCTAAGCTTTGCAGGGCATTCTTCATTGGCCTTCTGAGTCAAAGCAATATCTGCTAGTATTCCACCGCTTGGCGTTGGGATTTCGTCGTGGCCACTTTTTCTTGGTCGTGAGAAGGCCGCGCGATGATGGAGAATGTTAATGAAGGCGCTGGCCCTGATCGAAAGCCCGAACCACGTCTGTTATCGATATAGAATCGAGGCCTTTGCCTGGGCGCTTGCCCGGCGGGGGATCATGCTCGAGGCCTTACCGATGGATCATGGGCTGGTTCACCGCATGCGTTGTCTGGCCGCCGCGCGTCGTGCCGACGTTGTAATTCTACAGCGCAAGCTGCTTCCGTTTTGGCAGTTACGGTTGTTGCGACGTCTGGCGCCACGGCTGATCTACGATGTCGACGATTCGCTTTTCCAACGCGACAGCTACAGCCGCAAGGGCCCGGATAGTTGGGCGCGTCTGATGGGATTTTGGGCAACCGTATATGCGGCCGACGCCGTAACCGTGGGCAACCATTTCCTCAAAAGCCGCGCCGACGCGTATGTAGATTCACGCAAAGTGCACGTTGTGCCCACCTGTGTCGATCCCATTCGATATTCTTTGGCCCGACACAAGCGAGGTCCGGCCACGATCAGGCTGGCTTGGATCGGTCAACAAAGTACCTTGCCGTCATTAAATCTTGCGCGCGAGCATCTGGCTCTGGCCAATCAACGCTTGCCCGGGCTGGAACTACGTGTGATTTGCGACCATTACCCCCAACTCCAAGGTGTTTCGGTCACGCGACGCTCTTGGTCAAGTGATACTGAAACAGCCGAACTGGCCGACACCGATATCGGCATCAATTGGCTGCCAGACGAGTCTTGGAGCCGCGGGAAATGCGGCCTGAAAGTGTTGCAGTACATGGCGGCCGGTTTGCCCGTGGTGGCCAACCCGGTGGGCATGAACAGCGAAATGATCATCCACGGCCAAACCGGCCTTCTGGCTTCCACGCCTGAAGAGTGGGCCGGAGCGATCGAGCGGTTGGCGTCGAATCCGAAGCTGCGGCAAGAGATGGGCCGGCGCGGCAGACGGCTTGTCGAGGAGCGTTTCGGTGTGGAACGATGGGCGCCGCGATTTGCCCGTATCGTGGAACAGGTAGCCCGTTTCGGCTCGACCGAACCGACCGTTGAACCGATGGTTGAACCATCACTAGAACTGGTCGAAGAACCCTCCACGACTTTGGCGGTCCATTGAACAGGCAACAATCCGTGAGCAAATGTAGGGTGCGTCCGCAACACACCAAAGAACTGTTTGGGTGCGCCGTGGACGCACCCTATAAGACTGATATCTCAAAGTCGACAGTCTTTTCCGTCATCATTGCACTGTTCTTGTCGGGCTGCGTCTCTCGGTTACAATCGCCCGACTTCTTATCGAATCGGTTGCCCTTTCAAGCACGTCTAACGGCTCCTCGGAAACACACGATTACGCGAGGGCAGTTGGTTGTACACAGCGACTTCAGACTATCCGAGAATCACCGATTTTTGGACGATCTCATTGCTCGAAGTGATGATCTTAGCCGAGAGCTCTCGTTGCCGAGTTCGGATGAACCGATACACGTTTATCTTTTCGAGGACGCAGAGCAATACGCGGCCTTCATGAACATGCGTTATCACAATGCCCCGCAGAGTCGAGCAATCTTCCTCGAAACAGATACTCGTTTTCAGGTTTACGCACACTGGGGCGATCGGGTTGCCGAAGATTTGCGCCACGAAGTGATGCACGGCTATATCCATTCCGTTGTACCCAACACTCCGCTATGGCTCGACGAGGGCTTGGCCGAATATTTTGAAGTTCCTCGTGGCTCGAACGGTCTGAACCGTGCTCATGTAGATTGGCTGGTGTCCCACCTGCGAACAGGGGATTGGCGACCCGACCTGGCGCGTCTCGAACGTCTCACACCGCCCGATGGTATGACACGTGCCGACTATGCCGAGGCTTGGGCATGGGTGCATTATCTTCTGAAGTCACAAGATCGCACACGTAGGGACTTGTTGGGTAACTATATGCGACGCCTCAGGCAGCACGGCTCGAGTGAACCGGTCTCCTCTATGCTTACCCGCATAGACCAGCGTGCATCGGACGAGCTGATTATGTATATTCAGCGACTGGCAGAGGACTTGGGAAAAACCGAGCAGGAAATACGACTAACACAGTAATGCAATTTATATCTAGTTTCTCATGAGGTTTATCCACTATCTTCCATCTCCCATTCTCTATTTTTCAACTCGTATCTAGCCTGAAACCGCGCGCCGACCTATAATTGGCGGGATTCTCGTTTTCGCCTAAAGCTTGATAATGACACTATCCGCCGCAGACAAAAAATCGATAGAATCAAGCCCTCCGACAAATCAGGCCGCGATGCTCGAATTCCGTACGTTTTGCAACTCCGATCCGCCGCTTCTGGCGGAAATCTGGCGAAGTCGAGGAAGTATCAGAGGGATACCCTGCAAGATTACTCCCGAGTTGCTCGAGCAATTCGTATTCAGCCGCCCCTATTTCGACTACGAAGGCTTGATTCTGGCTTTTGAAGGCGGTCGACCGGTCGGTTTTGCTCATGCCGGCTTCGGTCCCAATCGGACCCATGATGCAATTTCCACCGAATTGGGAACGACCTGTTTGATAATGGTTCGCCCCGATTGCAATGAAACCAAGGTGGCGGCCGAACTGTTGTCAAAGAGCGAAGAGTACCTTGCGAGTCGTGGAACGAAGGTGATTTACGGCGGAGCCATATCGCCGTTGAATGCCTTTTATCTGGGATTGTATGGCGGCAGCGAACTACCCGGCGTGTTGCAATCCGACGCCGTTTCCCGCAATGTTTACAATGCCGCCGGTTATAAGGAAATCGACCGGGCTATCATATTCAAGGCCGACGTGCATTCTTTTCGGGCGCCGATGACGCGGCAACTGATGCAAATCCGTCGCCGCATGTTGGTCAATATAGAGGCGGATTTCGCTACTAATAACTGGTGGGAAGCCTGTACGCTGGGCAACTTCGAATTGACCCGCTATTCGTTGCATGCTCGTACCGGATCATCGATAGTGGCCCATGCCACTCTGCGTAACATGAATCCCACGGCCATAACCGGATCGGGCGGCAACGTGGGGCTGATCGATTTGCACGTCGACAGCCGTCACCGCCGCCAGGGAGTAGTATCGTTCCTGCTGAGCGAGATCTTCCACCAACTAGCACGTCAGGGCGTTTCCGCCGTCGAGGTGCAAACCATGCGGGATAACGCGGCTGCCGTGGGTTTGTACCGCAAGCTGGGTTTCCAGGAAATCGACCAGGGAATCGTATTCCGCAAGCAGTAGCCGGCTTTGTTTAAATTAGTAGGTCTAACTTGTGTTTTTCAACGGGCTGTTAGGGCTATGATTTCGGCTCGGTGAGCTTATCATACTGATTATCGATCCTTTTCCACGGCATTCTAAACAACCGTATATGCACTATTCGGTTGAAAATCACTCGGAATGTCGACAATTGCTTTACGTGAGCTTTTTTGTTATATTGAACTGTCGTCCATGGGCGATTTGATGTGGGGGCGACCTTGTCAAAGTCATCTCATCGATTTCGTGCTGTAGATATGGAAATAGCCAAACGCAGAATGATAGAAAGTTGGCCATAATGAAAATGCGCAATTTCAAACGGGCGTTTACTCTTGTCGAACTTTTAGTTGTGATTGCGATTATAGGGATTCTCATTGCCCTGCTGCTTCCGGCCGTGCAGGCGGCGCGCGAAGCGGCCCGCCGTTTGCAATGCAGCAACCAAATCAAGCAGATTGCCACGGCCATGCACACCCATCATGATGCCCACGGCCATTTTCCCACCAACGGCTGGGATTGGGCCTGGATCGGAAGTTCAGATCGGGGATTCGGCGAAGAACAACCTGGAGGATGGATCTTCAACGTTCTGCCTTATATGGAGCAAAAAGAAATCCATGATATGCTTGCGGGTGTCTCGGACCTTACCCAGGCAGCGAATATCTCGAAAAGTATGCGGCAAATCCCCATCGATTCAATGAATTGCCCCAGCCGCCGGACGGCGAAATTGTATCCCACGCGCGTGGCCGGTAGTAGTTACTATCAGTCGAATCCACGCCTGGCCATCGGCTCGAATACGGTTGATGGACAGGAAGCGAATGCCGTCGCGAGAAGTTGCTACGCCGGCAACGGTGGTTCGGTATGGACCTCGTTTTCTATCGGTAGCGTGTCCGACTTCGAAAGACAATTTGCGGCGGGCGCTCTTAAAGAATATTCCGATACCTCCAATGGCATATTCTTTCCTTGCAGCATGATCTCCGTAAGAGATGTTACCGACGGCACAAGCAGCACGTTCCTGGTCGGCGAAAAAGGTCTGAATGCGGATCATTATGTCGACGGGGGCGATTACGGCGACAACGAAAATTTGATTATCGGCGACGATATGGATATCACTCGCTGGACCAGCGTAGACCATCCCCCAATACAAGACACCCCGGGATTAGCTGCATACTATTCCTTCGGCTCGCCCCACCCGCAGGCCTTTAACATGGCCTATTGCGACGGCAGTGTACGTACGGTCAGCTACGATATAGATTTAAAACTCTACACAAACCTGGGCAATCGAAAGGATGGCGAGGTGCTCAACTTGCGGCAGCAGTAACGTCTGTGCATTTCCTGAAAATACGGGACTTAAGTCAAAAGATGTACTAAAAAGTTGATTCAGAAGGCTAATATACAAAGATTCTTATGGGAATTGCTTTCAATTTTTGTTAATATCCGTAAACTATGTGAGTGTACCGAATGGGACTTTGTTTACATGTGAGGTGTAAAATGCGTCGTGTTTCCCAGCGGTCGGAGAAAGGCTTTACTCTCGTAGAACTCTTGGTGGTGATTGCCATTATCGGCATTCTGATAGCACTACTGCTACCGGCGGTGCAGGCCGCCCGCGAAGCCGCACGGCGGATGCAGTGTTCCAGCAATCTCAAGCAGATCGGGGTGGCGCTGCACGCTTATCATGCGGCCCATGGCTGTTTTCCGCCTGGTGGGATCACCGAAGGGAACTGTTGCAGCACCCCCAGTAAGATCAGTTGGGCTATATCGATATTGCCTTATATCGAGCAGCAGATGATCTACGATCGGTATGACATGGATCAGTACAATGAACATCCCGTCCAAGAGTTTGTCAGGCAATCCAAGATTCCGACGTATATTTGCCCCACTGAGCAGGAAACGGATATTCTGGCTAGACCGGAAAGCGGGCCGGGTAGTTCGCTAATGTATCGCCGCGGATCTTACCGCTGCATGACAGGTAAATCGGATGGAAGCGGCTGGTGGGATAGTAACGAGAACCGTAGTGACGAGCCAGGTGGATTTGATAAGGGATGGCGTGGAGTTATGCACACGGTTGGCACCAACGATCTGTCCTGCGAAAGTGTCGACGACGTCACCGACGGGACTTCCCATACGCTGGCCGTGGGCGAGATGGCCACCTACACGCACGCATCGCGGCGAACTTTTTGGGCCTACACCTACACATCCTACAACGCCTCGGCGGCCACTCCGGAAACTCGTACATTGCTCGTCGATTATGATCGTTGTTTGCGCATGGGCTCAAACAGCAACCCCTGTAAGCGCGGTTGGGGCAGCTACCATCCCCAAGGCTTAGGCTTTTTGATTTGCGACGGTGCTGTCCATTTTATCACGTCGGATATCGACATGAACCTCTTCTGCGACCTGTCGACCATAGCGGGCAACGAGCAGGCCCGCCTGCCGAATGATTAGAATTGATGCAACGCTTTAGCCGATAGGCCGTAGCCGGAGCACGCAAGAATTCGGATTTTGTCCGCTTTAATTACAAACGATCCGAATTCTTGCGTGCTCCGGCTACCACTTATTTAAAGAGTTATAATAATTCATACGAGTGCCCGATGAAAATATTTTCTTTCCGCTCCGTTATCATAATCGCATTTGTGGTCTTCTTATCAGGTTGTGGCGGACCGGGCTACAAGGTTGCACCCGTTTCCGGAAAAGTCACTTTTGGCGATAAACCGATGG
>JAFGTN010000664.1 GCA_016934075.1 Pirellulales bacterium | reverse complement strand
CGGATCGATGCCGAAAGCACTGGTTTTCGCGCCACGCAGTCCAACCTCTTCCTGAACGGTGGAAACTGCGTAAAGTCCGCACTTAAGCTTGTCTTTAGAGGCCCGTCGCAGAGCTTCCATTACCACCCAGACACCGCACTTGTCGTCCATGCCTGGCGAAGCGATGCGGTTGTTGCACATCTCACGTGGGCCGAGATCGACAGTGATCGGATCACCCACTCGCACGAGTTTTTCGGCTTCTTCCTTGTCGGCCGCTCCGATGTCTATCCACATATCCTTGAGCTTGACGACGTTCTTCTTCTCTTCGTCTGTTAGAAGGTGAATCGGTTTACGGGCAATCACGCCGAAAATCGGACCTCCGGCAGTCCAGATGTTCATTTTTTGTCCGATGAGAACTTGTGGGTCCCATCCGCCGATCTGCTGGACATATATGTAGCCGTCACTGTCGATGTATTGAACAATCAGCCCGATTTGATCGCAGTGTCCTGCCAGCATGATGCGGATGGGCGCGTCGGGGTTCTTGATCGCGATAACATTGCCATGAACGTCGGTACGGACATCGTCGGCAAACTGGCCGGCGTATTGGCGAATCAACTCTTGTATGTGGGATTCATAGCCGGACGGACTGGGGGTTTCCAGTACCTTCTTGAACATCGCCAATGCTTTAGGATCCATTGTCGCTCCTTATACTATTTTCCGAATCTTCTAATGTAAGTATCACTACTCGCCAATAATATGGCAACCACTGGAGATAAATACAATAAAAAGAAACGCGGACCGCGCGTTTAGCACGGCCCGCGTCTCATTGTTTTCACAGCATGTAGCTTTTACTCGGGACACTTTCCGGGTAAAATGTCGTTCTCTGCCCGAATTGTATGCACTTTTGTGCATCCCGAAGCATTATTATGCCCGAGGCTATGAGGTTGTCTAGCGAGTTGCTCTCGGCACAACTCGTTTTTGTACGTCGGTTTCCAGGACGCCGAACGTGGCTTCCTGACGTTGGACGCTCAATTGCAACGCATGCAACATTCGCTTCGCGGTGTAAAAGTTCACAATCAGACGTTGGTTGATCGGAATGGGGGTGGTGGGCACGCCAAAAGGCTGTGGATTTAGCCCGAAATCGATAATCAATTCCTCGGGTGTTCCTGTCACGCGGCAGAAGTTGGCGTAGGCGACATTCGCTTTGGTGTCGTCAATCTGGATCTGCTGACGCTGTTGAGGCTGGTTGGGTTGCTGCGAGGCTTTTTCCGGAGTTTGTTGCTCCATGGGAGTGCTAGTTGCGGCTTCCTGTTCTTCTTTAGTGGTTTTTTCTTCTGATTCGGCCACTGGATACTCTCCTTGTAGATCGAAGGTCTAAAAGTAGATTCCACCAGAGGGAATGCCGTCATTCGGACGGCTCCATGGGGAAAGTTGTTGAGTTACTTCTTAAAAAGGTAGCTCAAAAATTCGCACTAATAAGATGGTATTGGAAAGAAAAAGCAAAAAAACGTAGCCATCGAAAGCCGCCGGGGCTTCGTAAAGCATTGTCAGTAAAGACTTTGGAGTAGATCAAGTCCAGAAAGAGAAAGGCCTATTTTTGAGCTTTCTTATCGAGTTAGCGCGCCCGGCGTTGGAACAATCCCACTGCAAACATGCATAGCAGTAGAGTGAATATACTCGGCTCAGGAACCGTTGTGGCAGGGGTAGCGCCCCAATTTACGGCCATTATTGTGGCATCGACATCATTTACATGTCCGTCATCGTTGAAATCCCCGTCCGACCAGGAAGCGTTCGGGCCACTCATCCAGTTGGCCGCCAAAATTGTGGCATCTAGTTCGTTGACAAAACCGTCTTTGTTGGCATCTCCGGGAGTAGCATCTGGATTGACTGGTATGCTGTCCAGGTCGAACCAGAATACATCACCGCTCTCGGCGGTCCGTCCGGGACCGCCGGCAAGAAGTACGTCCTCGGAGAGGTCGACAATCTCTCCGAACCACTTTCCAGCCTCGGGCGTTTCCGCAGTGAAGGTCTCGTCCAGTGTCCAGGTGGAGTCGGAGCGGATATATACGTAGGCCGCGCCGGCATCGCTTTCTTCGGTATCATCTCTTGGAGCACCGACTACCAGGCGGTCACCGTTTATGGCGAGGTCGTAGCCGAACTCGTCATTTGTGTTGGGGAAGGGATTCTCGATGGTTTGCTGAAGATTCCAATTTTCGGCTATATTGTCATAAGAAAAGACATATACGGCACCGGCACCGCTAGAACCGCCTACAGATTCTTGGCGTGCTGAAACAACCATTGTGTTCCCCGAAATATCGATGGCTGTGCCCAAGAGATTATCGTTAGCACCCGGATTGGCGATAGATGTATCGAAGTCCCACTGTCCGGAGCTTTGATTGTATTTCCACAGATCCACGTGAGGGTTGGTGCCATAATTTCCAACAGCCACTAGATTATCGTCTATTGCCAGGCCCAAAGGATCTTGGATAGAGCCACCCGATAACGCCACTCCAGAATCCCAGGTATCACCGGATCTGCTGAATACATAGGCGCTATCCGCGCCTGGAGCCGCCAGCAGGAGACGGTCGCCGTCAATGTCGCCGGATGCTCCGAAAAGATCATTTGCAGTCGTGCCGCCGGGTTTTTCCAGAACTATTTGTGTTGACCAGGTCGATCCGCTGCGCGTAAAAACAAAGGTGTTACCGGCCTGCGCTTTTCCGTCAACCGTATTACGATAGGCACCCACAACGGCCGTATCACCGTCGATCAGAACAGCTCCGCCCCCAAACTGAGCACCTGGTACAAGGCTTCCGGAGTCGAGGAGGCTTTCTAGAGTAATGGTTTCCGGCCAGGAAGTGGAGTTTTCACGCACATATACATGAACGCTACCGACATCGGCCGGGGTTCCGGGTGGACAATCGCCATAGCGTTGCCCCACAAGATATGTGTCGTCGCTGATACTGCCCTGTATACCGTACCAAGTATTGGCTGATGATTCCGGAGTGAGTTGCGAGAACAAGCTCAAGCCGAAGAGTATCGCCAAAACAAGAAAAGTATTTACGAAGCGCCGTTGATCGGCCATGGTCATCCCTCAGTCGCAATCTCAAAGCGGTTTTGATTCTAGATCTAAACCTCGATACTTTTTACCAACAACCTATCAGAGGTATGGCACGCAACTACAAAACATATCGAGTGTATTATCCCTACTATCAATAGAACCTTACATAATGTCAAGCAAAATCAGACGATCTACTGCATTTTCCCCGCTACGGGGTGGTGTAGGGGCAGGATTTGTGTTTCTTCGAAATTGTACGACCAATCAATTATCCGGCAGTTGGTTATGAAGATTTTTGGTCGAGCCTCTGCAGAGCTGCTTGTTTTATCAAACAACTATACGAAAAGACCTTGCAACTTCAAGCCGCGAGCGATGGTTTGCACCCTCACGGAAAGTCATTCCGTGGAAATATCAGGAGTAAGATCTGTGATTCCGGTTCGTTTTCACTGGTAGGGAAGATGCTTCACTTCAAGATATCATTTTCGAAGGCAAACTAACGTTTATTCACACTGTAGGTTATATGAGTTTATACTCGTTTATGATGAATGTAGGATTGCTTGGCAAAGGAGTTTTTCGGTGTAATAATAATTGTAAGTGTATATGTTTCTATATCTTATACGAGTTCTCAGATTCAGTGCGTTTTAGTTGAATGTTTTTTCGGCTAGCGGGCTTCTTGAGCTCTTAGGTTGCATACATGAAAAACAATGGCTTTTCGTTAAATGTTCGGTTGCTCGCCATAATAGTATTGGTAGTGTTGGTTACATGCGTTGGCGTGTACTTTCTGCACCGATATCAGGTGAATCGTCAATCCTTTTTTTTCCTTGAATCGGCGCGTTCCAGCGTGGAAGATCTCTCTAAAACGGAAGATCTTTTGGACAAAGTCGACAAGATCAAGGAAATCGGTCAAAAGTACAGTCAATATATCGCCAACAACAAAGAAGACTTTGAAACGCAGGCCGAATGCTCGCTCTTTTATGCGGACCAGGGCAAGTCGTTTATCAAGGCCGCTGCCGGGGAGAAGGATCGCGACAAGCGGCGATCTTTGATTCGTTACGGCTTATCATTCCACAACAGTGCGATCGGCCTTCTGGAAAATGTACTTCGAGCCGAAACTGAACAGCCTGAACTTCGCGCTAAACTCGTGGATCTTTTTTTAGAGCGGGGAAACTGGGGGAACACAATCGAACACATCAGATATCTTGTGTCCGTTCCCACCGACGCGCAAGGATTGGCAAAACTTTTTGACCATTATGATCTGTGGAAACGAGTTACACCGCCGGTATCTAAGAGTCAGCCACCCCAATTGGCGTTGGCCAGATTTCTCTCGGCCGATGCCGAATTGGTTGATCGTGAAAAACTGTTGGATTTTCTCGGCGACGATATCTGGATGGTCCTCGATGACGCAAAATTGTTGGCAATCTACGGCCGCTGTCAGGCAAATCTCGAAAAATTTAAGGCTGCCGAAAAGTCGTTCGAAAAAGCCATCGCTCGCTCGCCCGATGACCCCGACCTGTACGAGCAAATGGCATTAATCCTTCATCAAGTCAAACCGCCGCGTCCTGCCGATGCCGACTACTGGATGAACGAGATGGTCGATGCAAACCCTGCTTCTTATACGGCGAAACTGAAACGTTCCCGTTATTGGAACATGGTTGCTATCCAAAATGAAAACGAAGAAAGTGTCCAGCTAACCATCAAAGCCGTTTGCGATGCCTTGGGGGGAATGCAGAAAGCAATAACGGTCATTGCCGACGAAGCGAACGTTCAAGCGGCATCACTGCCACAGACAAAAGAACTGAAAGCCGCGCTGAAGAATCTGCCGGAAAAACCTCCCGCCACAAATAAGCAGGTTACGCCTGAATATCAAGACGCCCTACTCGAGGCGAACAGAGCAGCTTTGGCGCTCGGTGATAATCTCAAGGGAATCGAGGACGAGATAGAAGCTTGCCGCGATGGACTGTTGTTGGCGGCGCAGTCGGAGTGGATGACATGTTGGCTAAAGAAAGTGAACACGAAAGAAGCCTTGAAAAATGCCAGACGGTATGCCATGTCACTCACGTCTCTGTTTCCTGAATTTCCGTCCGGCTATTTGGTTCTTTCGGAGATCGACCAGCAATCTGGTGACATTAAGTCCGCTATTACTGTATTGCGAAAGGGAAGTGAAGCTTGTGGTAACAACACCGATCTTCTCTGGAGATTGGGATGCTTATTGATCGACAGCGGCATGGTCGACGATGCCAAGAAAGTCTGTAAAAAAATCGCGGAAACACAAGCCGATCAGTTTGCGGTCGACCACCTGGAAGCCCGAATTGCTTATTCCGAAGGACGCTGGCAGGAAGCTGCCGAAGGATTCGAGGCCGTGCGAGACGAAGCGGCGCAACGTTGGCCAAGTCGTGCAAAGAGCCTGGATTTCCTTCTTGCAGAATGCTATGGTCGCCTCGGTGATCTTGATAAACAGCGAGATGCATATTTTCGGGCTGCGTCTACCGATCGCACTTGGCTGCCGGCACTGATCGGAATTGCAAAGACGAAGTCCAAATCGGGGCAGATAGACGAAGCTATCGAAGACTATCGACTGATTACAAGGTTACCGAATTCGCCGAAATCGATTTCTTTTGATCTTGCGCGTTTGTTGCTGGCGAAAAATCTCAGCCTACCCAAGGACGATCGAAATTGGAGTGAGGTCGAGACATTGATCAACCACCTTCAGAAGGACAACGCGAATTCGCTGCAGGTTTCTTTTTTGAAAGCCGACGTTTATTTTTCACAAGGCAATGACTCAAAAGCAATAGGCGTTCTAAACGGTGTTTTGGAGACTCTTGAAGATGTGCGGAAAAAACTGGTGAATCAACTCGACGCCGAAAAACAGCGACTGGCTAAGCTTTCGGGCGATGCGCGTGACTCCGCTCAAGAAGAGATGAAAAAGATTGAGCTGGTTTTGCGAGAAAATGCGGTTGAGCAGGCAAGTACCTTGACGGCGCTAGCCAAGGTGGCTATGCGGAAGAAGGACTGGCCCGAAACCGAAAGAGCATTACTCGAGGCACATAAAATGGTTGGAGATACCGTATCCATTCGCCTTCTCCAGGGAGAAATGTTCTTAGCGCGTTATGGCAAAAAGGCCGCCGAGTATTTGCGTAACCTGGCCGGTAACACAAAAAATTTCTCAAAGTCTTCGCGTTTGCGACTTTGGAGAGAGCTAAGCAAGCTATCGCTCAGAGCAGGCGACCAACAGCAAGTACAGATTCTTTCTCGTGCGGTTTTGAGAGATGATCCCGAAAGTCAGGAAATGCAGGTCGTCAATTTCGAAATAGCAGTACAGAAAAATGACATACAAACAATAAAAAAGATCCTCGGCGAAATAAAAGAAAATGAGAAGCAACCGGGAGCTTTTTGGCATTACGGGCAAGCCGTTCTCTCGAATATAACCGCCGGTGACAACGATGTGCAAGAGATGAATAAGGCGCTAAGCCATCTGGAAAAAGCCCTGAAAATTCGTCCTAATTGGGCTGCCGCCTGGGTGCTTGCGGCGACACTCCATGATAGACAGGGTAATGCAGAGGCGGCCGTGGAGAAGTATCGTAAGGCAATCGATTTGGGTTCGCAATCCACCCAACTCATCCGCCGCACCGTGCAACTCCTCGCAAGCCTCAACCGCTTCAGGGAAGCCGACGAGGTTTTGCGACTACTCGGTGAACGCCAGGATTCCGTTACGGGTAGCGCCGATTTTGAAACAAGCGTTATCAAGGCGCAAATCGGCAAATACGAGGATGCACTTGTATTTGCACGAAAAGCAGCCGAGGATTCCAATAAGGCGGGAGACTTCGTTTGGCTCGGTCAACTGCTCTCCATTGTTGGTCGTCAGGCAAAGAACCAACAGCGTCATGAAGAAGCAGTAAAGGATCTGGACGAAGCAGAACAGGCTTTTCAAAAAGCAATCGAGCTGGATCCGACTGATGAAAATGCATGGGTTGCCATGATACAGTTTTATGGCCAAACCGCGCAGACGGAAAAAGCCGAAGCGGCTATCCAAAAAGCGAAAGACAACTTGCCTCCCGAAAAGTCTTCGTCCGCGATTGCGCAATGTTATGAGGCTATCGGGAAAAAACAGGAAGCGGAAAAACAACTGATGGCAACCGTCGCAAAGTCTCCCAAGGATGCCGTGGCGGTGGAACGTCTCGCTGATTTTTACATTCGAAACAAACAGATCGACAAAGCCGTTGTGCAGTTGAAAAAAATCATCGATGGTGATGTGCAAGCTGACATCAAGCAAAAATCCCAGGCACGTCGATCTTATGCAACTATTCTCTTCAGTCAGGGGGGCGAGGCAAAACGTAAGGAGGCTCTGGGGCTGGTCGAAGAGAACCTCAAACTGAATTCTGCCTCGCAAGTCGACCAGTATGCAAAGGCCGTTCTGCTCGCAAGCGATCTCTCGCCCGCTCAACGCAAGAAAGCTATTCCCGCTTTGGAAGAACTCTTGGCCGCGCAACGCGACCCAAACGCCGAAATCCAATTTACTCTTGCCAAACTCTACCTTTCCGAAGATAAATTGCAGGATTTCAAGAGGCTAATGCGGATCGTGCTCGGTGGCAAGGAAAAAGATCCACGCCATCTTGTATTTTACACCGACGCACTAATAGAAAAAAATGAAATAGATGAGGCGGGTATCTATCTCGATATGCTGCAAAGAATGCAGCCGGATTCTATTGTTACCAATAAATTGATGGCAAGGCATGCATTTAAACAAAGGCATTACGAAACAGCAATTAATGTCCTCAAGGATTTCCTTAATAAACCACAAGAAGATAAACAGAAGCAGGCTGTCAACCTGATTGAAGTTGCAAATCTGCTGGCGGAATTTGCCAACACTCTCAAGGATAGCGGTCAGGAGGCGATTTCTCGAGGATTTGATGATGAAGCCGAAAACGTCTACCGCAAATTCGTAGATATGCAGCCCGGTCGAGAACTGCTGATGGCGCAGTTTTTAGCAAAACAAGGACGGCTCGATAGAGGTTTGAAATTGCTGGAAAAGCATGCGCCGCAAAATTCCGCTGAGAACGTTGCCAAAACATGCTTCAACTTTCTTCAAGGTACTTCACCCAGCGCCGATCAACTCAGGCAAATAGATCGGGTACTCCGAGACTCGCTGGAAAAGTATCCAAGAGGACAAGATGCTATTATTCTTAAAACCGCCTTGGCTGTGTTGCGTGACTTCCAGGGGAGAGAGGATGAAACCGAGTCGATTTACCGAAACATCCTAGAAGAAAAACCAAATGATGCAACGGCCATGAACAATTTGGCGGTTTTCCTGGCCTTGCACAAAAGAAGCCTGGACGAGGCCAGGGATATGATCGATAAAGCAATAATCGATTATGGTAATATTCCAGGCCTGCTGGACACCAGGGCCCTGGTGTCTATCGCACAAAATAAACCGAAAAAAGCTCTAGACGATCTGAGTATCGCACTGAATAAACAGCCGACACCGGGGCGATATTTCCATCAGGCCCAGGCTTATTTGCAGGATGGGCAAAAAGAAGCCGCCAGAAAAGCCATCGAAAAAGCAAAAAAAATGGGATTCAAGGAGGATAGCCTGGTGGGCATCGAACGACGGAACTATCAAAAATTGAAAATCGGCCTGAGATAACATCGCCGTGCCATACCTGGGTCTAATCAATCTCAATAAACCGTCCGGAATAACGTCCCGCCGGGCGGTCGATTTGGTCGGCCGAGTTGCCGGGAAAACCAAAATCGGTCATGCCGGGACTCTCGACCCACTGGCCGACGGAGTACTGGTCTTGTGTCTCGGATCCGCTACTAGACTGATTGAATACGTGCAACAAATGCCCAAACAATATTCGGGCACTTTTCTTCTCGGACGTCGTAGCGATACCGAAGACACCTACGGTAATGTTGTCGAACTGTCCAGCCCGCCAATCCCCACGCTTGAAGAAATCAAGACCGCGGCCGGTGGTCTCTGCGGGCTCATCCAGCAATGTCCACCGGTTTTTTCGGCTATTAAAATCAAAGGACAACGTGCGTATCATCTGGCCCGCGCCGGAAAAAGTCCCGACCTCAAAGCGCGTCCTGTCCGCGTATATAGGATCGATGTCGTTTCATACGAATACCCGGTGCTGAAGCTTGATATCGAGTGTGGTAGTGGTACATATATCCGTTCTATCGGACGAGATTTGGCCGAATCGCTGGGTACGGCGGCCGTGATGTCCGCACTGACGAGAACGGCCATTGGTCGATTCATACTCGAAGATTCAATAGATCTAAACGATCTTGAACAACAGGATCTATCACGCTGCCTCTTACCGCCTGTAACTGGCGTGGAAATGTTGCCTAAAGTCAAACTCGAGCCCCAAGATGTTATCGAGGTCGGCCACGGCCGCACAATTCCCATGCCAATAAATGCGAGCGTCTTGTGCAAATCGCAAACCACAAAGCGTCTGGAATTTGCGGGCATCGCCCCCGACGGGCGTTTGGTTGCCATTCTCATTCCCCAAGATCAACATCGACTACGGCCATTGAGGAATTTTCCCGTCAATTGAGACTTTTCGCATTTGCGGGGCTAACCGTTGTGTCGGAAAGAAAGCATGATTTATAACACCCTTGAGGATTCATCACAAAACTTGGCTTGCAGGAGATATAACGAAATGTCTGTTTCAAAACATAACGGCCTTTTTTATGCGATTGTGTTTCTCGGTGTTTTGTTTTTGATTTTGACGTCAGCCGTCTCCCACTCGGCAACGGCCGCTTTGCCCGGCGAGACCAATCAACAAATTGACGAACGCATGAGGTGGTGGCGCGACGCCAAGTTCGGCATCTTTATTCACTGGGGCTTGTACTCCATTCCTGCAGGTGAGTGGAACGGCGAACGTGTGCCTGGCTACAGCTCGTTCATTCAAAAAACGGCAAAAATATCCCAGGCAGAATATGCCAAGCTGCAGAAAAATTTTAATCCAATAAAATATGATGCCTTGCAGTGGGCTTCTCTGGCAAAACGAGCGGGCGCCAAGTATATAGTTATCACCAGCAAACATCACGAAGGTTTTTGTCTCTTTGACAGCAAATTCACGGACTATGATGTTATGGGAACACCACACGGTCGCGATTTGCTCAAGCCGTTGGCCGATGCCTGTCGCAGAGAGGGACTGCATATTTGCTGGTACTACTCGATTCTGGACTGGCATCACCATGAGGCAAAGGGCCAAGACTTTTACAGCTACTGTACATTCATGAAATCCCAATTGCGAGAATTGTTGAATAACTACGGTCGTATCGGAGTGATGTGGTTCGACGGCGAGTGGATTCCGCAGTGGAAAGAAGAGTATGGTCGCGATCTCGAAGCTGATCTGCGACGTATACAACCGGATCTGATCCTCAACGATCGCATCGGACGCGGACGGCAAATTACACGCGCCGAGCGGAGAAAAAATGTAGATGACACACGAGAGTTCGCGGGTGACTTCGGCACGCCCGAACAGGAAATTCCCACCACGGGTATATCCGGTTTCGACTGGGAAACCTGCATGACAATGAATGACACCTGGGGCTTCAAAAAGCACGATCATAACTGGAAGACTACAGCCAATCTGATTCGAAAACTTGTGGATACCGTCAGCAAGGGCGGAAATTTCCTTCTGAACGTCGGACCCACGTCCGAAGGACTTATTCCGACAGCAAGCGTGAAGCGGCTTGAAGAAATTGGCCACTGGATGGATGTCAACTCGGAGAGTATTTATGGCACAACTGCAAACCCGTTCGAAAAACTACCGTGGGGTCGAGCCACAAAAAAACCTGGCAGGCTCTACTTGCATGTCTTCGATTGGCCCAAGGACGGTAAACTGGAAGTTCCCGGCCTTTCCAACAAAGTTACAAAGGCTTATCTATTGGCCGACAAATCTCAAAAGTCCCTGGTGGTATCATATAGTAATGGTATTGTTTCCATTGCCGTTCCACTTGAGCCCGCCGATCCTGTCGACACCGTCGTGGTCCTCGAAATAGTGGGGACAGCGAAGGTTCTCTAAGAAACTTTGACACACCAAATAGTCTTGTTCTTGGATATCCACTCATATCACCGAAACCGGGGAAGCACTATTATTTTGTGAAGATTACACAGGCCGACGGGAATCTGTTGTGGTCGGCGCCGGTCTGGATAGTGATTGGCGAAAAATGATTCGGCAGCGGAAACCTGGAGTTGCGTTGCACTAGCGGTGTCCGGCCAACTCTTGGCCTACCACTTCCAGGTCGTGTTGGTAGAAGCGAATAGTTTCGGAAGGGCTGAGATTGAAGACCGCGCGACCGTCGGTTTCCCAGCGATCTCGCCCATAACGGAACACGGCCGTAGCTTCACGTACGGTATTGCCGAGATCAATATTGCTTTGTTCGAAATCTTCTCCATACGAACAGTTATCACCGTAGATACGGTCTTCGTCGTACAGGGATTCTTCGTCGTGTGTGATTTGGGGCACATCAAGCAGGATGGTTACGGCGACAAAGGCCGACAATTCACCCGTGTATCTGTTTCGCACGAAAGAGACATCGTCGGAGAAGTCGCAATCGGCCCAACGTGGTGTTCTCGGCTTGCAGTGCGATTGTGAAAGCTGCACAAAGCGGGCTTCTAGATGCTCCCGCTGCCAATGAAAACTGCGGCAGGCTTCGATGAAACGATTACGCCGCCAGGCCGCGGTTAAAGGTGACCGGCGCGATAATAAAATACCGGTTAAGGCTGCAACCCCGGAGGCTGCAATGATCCAAAAAACTCCGCCCACTGTTCCCCCCCTGAATCGGGTAGCTAGAAAAACTGAATAGTGGCTTCATCTATTTTTATAGAATCGAGCCGAATTTTGCAAGCGAGTATTGGGGCATTTTGTCAATATATTAGCAGATCCCGACAGAAAAACTGCTATAAACAGAGTGTTTTCCAGGCTTTAAGTATGAGGGCTTACCGTAAAATTTTCCGACTTGGTCGACTTATATAACCAGGACATCGGCAATATGCGGAAATGGAGCAGGCGCTATAGCAATAGCTGAAGAACCATATGCCCCTCAGGAAAGGTTAATTTGGAGTAGTTCAGAATATGCCTTCCGACAAAGCCGAGCCTTGACGCAAGACCTTTCCAGCGTCAACAATAACCAGGTGTAGCTTCAAATGTAAACAGAAACGAAGCGACCTTTTCATCAATCTTTCAAGGCCGCCGATGTCGAACGAGAACGCTAAGAATGGCCCGCGTGTCGCCATAGTGGGTGGTGGTCTGGCCGGATTGGCGGCTGCCGCATACATGCAATCGCGTGGGTATGGGGTCGAAATATTCGAAAGTCGTCGGGCTTTGGGCGGTCGGGCTGGATCGTTTCGCGATATGCAAACCGGGCAGACTATCGACCGGTGCCGGCACGTGGCCATGGGCTGCTGCAGCCGGCTGATCGATTTTTGTTCCCGGGTTGGTATCTCCGACTTATTCGACCGACACAAGGTGCTCCATTTTTTTGCGCCGGGCAAGGACCCTAATCGATACGACTTCTTGGCCACTGAACGGCTGCCGCCGCCGTATCACCTGTGCCCAGCCATGATGCGACTGGGGTATCTTAGCGTAGTAGAACGGGGCAAGATTCTTCTCACCCTGCGGCGTCTGCTGAAAACATCAGCAAGAGACGAAACAATCGGACAATGGCTCCGCCGCCAAGGCCAGTCGGAACGGGCCATCGAGCGGTTCTGGGGAGTCGTACTCGAAAGCGCGCTGAGTGAAAAGCTGTACCGCGCATCGTTGGCAGCCGCACGCAAGGTGTTTGTCGATGGATTCATGCGTACCCGCGACGGATACGAATTGCTGATACCACGCAAACCGCTGGCCGAGTTGTTCGACCGGCGTGTTGGTGATTATCTTCGGCAAAAGGGCGTTACACTCCACCGCGGCACGCGAGTGGTACAAATCGATGGCGAAAAAAATCGGGCGGTTTCCCTGAATATATCCAGCGGCGAGCGGAAACACTACGATGCTTTTATTGTCGCGGTTCCCTGGTACGCCGTACGAAAACTATTCTCGCCGTCTCTACTGGCAGCCCTGCCGGAACTGGAACATGCGGAAAAGATACCGGCAGCACCGATTACGGCCTTGCACCTCTGGTACGATCGCTCCATCACCGATTTGCCGCACGCGGTCTTGGTTGGCCGCCTCTCCCAATGGTTCTTCAACCAAGGCAATGGGTACAGCCAGGTCGTGGTAAGCGCTTCGCATGATCTTGTTGCACGAAACCGCAAACACATTTGCCGGCAGATTACGGCCGAACTACAAGAGGTTTTCCCCGCCGCTCGCGACACGCGGCTCATCCATTGGCGTCTGGTCACCGAACCGCGGGCCGTATTTTCTCTGCAACCAGGTGTGGAAAAATTGCGTCCCCAGCAGAAAACCCCGCTCCATAATTTGGCCCTGGCAGGCGATTGGACCGATACTTCTTGGCCGGCCACCATGGAGGGCGCGGTTCGTAGCGGATATGCGGCGGCCGAGGTTATTGTGGACATTATGAAAAATAGCCGACTGTGATTTCGCATTAAATACTAACCCGAAGCGCGAGCGAGAGAAGATCGGCAAACAACACACTGGCCCACCTCGCTTGCGCTTCGGGTTAGTATGCTTCGCTAATAATCCGAGGGAAGGCCTCACGCAAAGGCACCAAGCCGCAAAGAGTGAATTGTGCAGGGGGAATTTGCTGAGGACACAAAATACAGGTTCCTCTTCTCTATTTTGCCAGATTGGCATGTGATCTTGTTGATATGAGCAAAGGATCCTATACAATTTTCGTAAAGGAGCATGTTAATGGATACTTTGACATTTCTGTATCGAAGAAGATTTCATTTCCTCGATCCTGAGCACTATTTTGCCTGGGCCGAACATCTATTGAACGCGGGGCATGAATCAGATTCTGTTGTTCAGTTGCTCGGATGTCCTGACATGCATTGGCAAAATAGAAATCGGTGTATAGAGTGCATCTTGTCAGAACTTGGGATCGAAGCGGATGATATTACGACTATGTTCATCCTTGAATGGCAAGAACGTGAAGTCATAAAAAAATTTCTCATTGGGGAGATTTCCGCCGAGGAAACTATACACAGAGGCCAGAAAATCGCGTTCGATTCTGGTTTCCAGGACCAGTTTATAACTTGGGAATACCTTGATGAAGATTTATTTCTTTTAGCGGAATCCGGTCAATCCGTTTTTTTTAATCTTAAAATCAATGACTTAGACAATTCGCTTCGTAAAATCCTTCAAAAAGAAGGTAAATTACCCATCTCCGATTAACCGTAACCGCTCATACCGAAGAACAACTGGTTTTTAAGAAACCGATAAACCCAGTAATCTTCCGGTATCTCCTCGCCTTTCATGTCGTGGCTGCCTCGGGGCGTTCCGGCAGCCAGTTCGGCCAGGGCGTCGCGGCCGCTGTAGTCTTTTACGCCAGATGCTTTGAGAAACTCGACCAGTTCCTGCGGGTGTTCGAGGATTACGCAGCCGCGGGTTCGCTCGTTTACAAATTTAGAAAAGCCGCGGAGGAATTCGCTCTGATTTATCGTGTCGAACAGGTTGTCATTGTCGTTGGGCGGAAAAGGTGTCAGGCACCTTTTGTGCGAAGCACCATCCGGGCCGTTCCGGCAAAAGGTGCCTGACCCCTTTTCCGCCTCGGCGTGGATCGTTTCGCAAGCAAACGAAAGTGGTGGGCACGCCTCTATACTGCCCCGAGGTCCAATGTGGTATCCCATGCCCAAAGCCGCCGGACAAACGGCCTCGCCACGAGCGTTCCAATACGTGTCGATCAGCATAATCGGGTGACGTCGTCGCAATTCCAGTAAGCGACGTCGCAACTCTATCATCTGCTCGCGACCGACACAATAGTGTGGAGACGGATCGGCGCCCACCGGCCGGAAGACATAGAACCATAGATACATGGCTCCTTGTTCAATAATGAACCGCACATACTCGTCGCTGAGTACCTCTTCCATGTTCCGGCTGGTCATGGTTGTGGCTACTCCGAAAAGGATTTTGCGCTGTTTGAGACGGCGCATACCTGCGACGGCCGCTTCAAATACATCCGGCCCGCGTCGGTCATCGTTGCTGGCCGCCATGCCGTCTATGCTTACCAACGGCGTAACGTTACCTAATTTGCGTATCCGTTCGACATTACCTTCGTCATGGAACATACCGTTTGTGATGATCTGGAAATAGCAATCCGGATGGCGGGCGATCAATTCCCAAAGCCCTTCGTAGATCATCGGCTCGCCACCCAATAGCGTATAGAAATATGATCCCTGCCTCTTCCCGGCCGCAATCACTCGATCGACATCCTCGCTGTCGAGGCTGTGTTTCTCGCCCCGACTCTCGATCCAGCAGCCGTGGCAACGAAGATTGCAGGCGTTTGTGAGTGCCAAAAACAAAAACGGAGGAAATACTTCCCCACGAAGCAGACGCCGGCGATAGGCACGAACAGCACCCATGCCCTTATATACCCACAGCCAACCGGCTTTAATTGCAAGCCGTGGTGAAATTTCCGTGAATAATCGCCAAGCCAGTCGAAAAAGCATTGTTGCCCTGTGTACTTGCGGCGTCTAGCCACTAGAGGGGAATTGTCAGACCAAATCTATATCATACTGTTGCAATGCTGTTGATACAACTTTTGTGGTGGCCCCACAGCAAAGCACTATGCATCCTGCTGCTGGCTTGGATTTGTGCGGAATGTGGAGGTGTGGGATGCCAGTACGAAGATGTGCATCATTACACTTTCGACCATTTCCACGATCCGAAGCATGGGGAATGGTACGAGTACTTGAATCGCTATGGCAGTCCCGTCTGGACTGCCAAAGCCTACGGCTGTTCTTATTGCCCTCATAAGCGTGATTATCGTACCCCGACGCATTGGGAAAATACCGGTTGGCGGCATAAATGCGAGCAAACATTGCATCTTTGTCGCAATTTCGGATGTTAGTAGTACAATATATGTATGCACCACAGGGGGTATGTAAACAGGTCCTGTCACCATAAGTCATTTGCAAACCAAGCTCAGATGGAACGTTCAACGCACCGTTCAATAACATTTTTCGCGATCTCCGCTTGTTTTATAACGGCTTACATCTCCGACTGGGTTCCAGTTCACCGGGCTTCGGCGGCCGAGGTTGTTCTTAAAAACGGCTTGCGTTTACAAGGCGATTATGTGCCCTTGGCCGGTTTGGCCGAAGTGCCTGCCCCCACGGGGTCCGATGGGGCGCGGCCCGCGCGTCCGATTATGGCACTGGATGACGGTCTCCGCCGTACGTTCCTCTCCAAGCGTCTCGTCCGTGAGTTCCTCGACAAGAGTTCTGTTTCTCCGCCCGAAAAGTTCGAGATCTGGCAGCGTGTCAAGGGTGCCGGACAGCGTATATATAATGTCGGTCCCATCATCCGTATTGAACCATTCGACGAATATGGTCGCCGCACGTTCACCATGCGCGGTCGCGACGGCCCCCTGGACGTGATCCAAGGCATAACCGAGTTGACGCCGAATTGGGCCAAGGTCGAAGGTATTTCGCATATATGGGATATGCGCATCGCGCCGAGTTCCATACCCACGGCGTCCCTGGAAGCCATGTTCGCAAAACAGCCCGGCAGCGATACGCTCGATCATGTCAAGAAGGTTGCCCGTTTCTATTTGCAGATGCAGCGCTACGAAGACGCCGCCAAGGTGCTCGAATCGGCCTTGCTTGTGCACGGCAAGGATCAACAGGTTAAGGACGATATCAGCAGTTCGCTTCGCGGCATCAAGCAACTTAGCGCCCGGCGAATACTCGACGAATTGGAGCGACGCCGTGCCGCCGGCCAACACGCGCTTGTGCTGGGTATGTTGAAAGAATTCCCCACCGATGGCGTGGCCGGTGAAATTCTTCAAGAAGTCAACGAAAACATCGGCAAATATAAAGAACAGATCGGCCAGCGCAACCAGGTGATCTCTGCTTTGAAGGAACTCGTCGGGCAGGTAAAAGACGAAGTGTTGAAAAAGCAACTCGGTCCAATTGTGGGCGAGATCGATGCCGAGATGAACATCAACACCCTGGGCCGCATGACCGCCTTCCGCCTGGCCAAGGATGACAAGGAGATGTTGCCCACCGAAAAGCTGGCCATCGCCATCAGCGGCTGGCTATTGGGCTCGAACGCCGCCACCCCCAACTTGCCCACGGCTATTTCCGCCTACGAAACTCGCGATATTGTCCGTGAATACCTCAACGATACGCAAACGCTTAGCCGTCATGAAAGGATTCGCGGCATGCAATCACAAGAGGCTTCTTCACCGAAACTGATCGACTTGTTGCTCAAGCACATGAAGCCGCCCGGTGAATTACCTCCGCCTATTGATGACAAGCCCGGCTTCTTTGAACTAGAAGTTACCGGAGTTACAAAAGAACATCTGGTCCGTTACCTGGTGCAATTGCCGCCCGAGTATGATCCATATCGGCACTATCCAACCATCGTCACCTTGCATGGCCCGGCCGGCACGCCCGAAATGCAGTTGGACTGGTGGGCCGGCCCCTGGCCGAAAAATGAAAAAAGGCAACGCAGAGGCCAGGCCACGCGCCGAGGATATATCGTCGTGGCTCCGCAATGGAACCGGAGCCATGAAAAACGCTATGGTTATTCCGACTACGAACACGCCGCCGTGCTAAACAGCCTGCGCGATGCCTGCCGGCATTTTTCCATCGATACCGATCGCGTTTTTCTCAGCGGTCATTCCACCGGCGGTGACGCGGCATGGGACATCGGTCTTGCCCATCCGGACCTGTGGGCGGGCGTGGTACCCATCACGGCATGGTCACGTTGTTACTGCCCCCAGTATTGGGAGAATGCACGCAACTTGCCTCTTTATTTCGTAGGTGGCGAGAAAGATGCCCGCTGGATCATCGAAAATGCTCGCGATCTGGACAGATACTTGATCCGCGGCTTCGACGCCACCGTAGTCGAATACCAAGGGCGCGGACGTGAGCATTTTCAGGAAGAAATTCAACGTATCTTCGACTGGATGGCGCCCCATCGCCGCGACTTCTTCCCCAAAAAGTTCAAAGTCGTATCGATGCGTCCCTGGGATAATTTCTTCTGGTGGGTGGAAATGTACGGCATGCCGCCTAAAGCCATGGTCGCTCCAGAAAAATGGCCGCCACCGAGAAACACGATCCCTGCACCGACCGAGGCCATGATCACAGCCACAAACGGTGTCTCGGTTCGCACCGGCGCCAAGCAGGTAACAGTTTGGCTCTCGCCCGAGATCCTCGACATGGACCGCCGCGTTAAAATATCCGTCAACGGCAAGCGAGCCAACTCCAAACAACCATTCATCCGTCCGGAAATTGAAGTTCTGTTAGAAGACGCCCGCACGAGGGCGGATCGCCAGCACCCGTTTTGGGCGAAGGTGGAATGTTCAACGGGGCGATAGATAATACTAACCCGAAGCGCGAGCGAAGGGAGGAACCTACATAAACTCCGCATTCCCCTTCGCTTGCGTTTCGGGTTAGTATCGTATGTTTTGCCGAAAAAGTCAGGAAAAGCAGTCCGGTCCGTTTCTACTCCACGGATACTTGATTTTCGTTACTCGCCCACCATTTACGGCCGATTCGAGCGCGTAGAGCCCCGGCAGCGTCATCCGAAACGCCTGTTGCAGCCCCAGGCTGCAAGGCTCCCCGTCGATGGCTTTTACGAAATCCACCAGCGTGGCATAGTCCAGCGAACCGTGCCCACTGAGGTTTTCCATGGTCGCGTGTTCCGGCCGTCCCGACGAAACCACCAGGTTGATCGTTTTTTCGAACCCGTAGATATTGTTCGAAGAGAACGAGACTTTAGGTTCTTCTCCAGTCAGCGGCCATGTGCATTCGAAGGTTCCATGCGTGGCGTGGCAAAGGTAATGGTGTCGTCCGAAAGAGTTGCTGTTGGAGAAGCTGACCATCAATTTGACGAGTTCGCCCGACTCGGTCCGAAACATGGCCAGCATGGCATCATCGCCGGCATCTTTGTCGATGTGGCTGCCGGAGCCGAAGCAAGAGACCGTGACCAGTTCCTTGCCCAACCATTCCAGCAGCGGGCCTAGCGAATGCGTGCAATAGCGGATGGGTTCGTACCCGATTCGCCAAGGCGTGGTTTTGGAAAACTCCCGCAGGTCGTGGATATACTCGGCCTCGAGATAGAACGGCTTGCCCAAGAGTCCTTTCGCGATAAGATCGCTGCAGGTTTGCACGAAGCCGAAATAATTTGCCGTAGCGCCGAACATATAGATCGTTGTGCTCTTTTCGGCTGCTTCCCAAAGCGGGCCGACTTCGTCGAGAGAGTGAATTGCCGGAACGTCGGAAAGCACGTGTATGTTGTTCTCTAAAGCCGCGATGGCCTGGTCCGCATGCGACATGGGAGGTGTTTCAACCATGACCGCGTCGATCGAGCCGGAAGTAATCATCGACAGAGGATCGTCGAACAGAGCCACCTCGGGAAAGTCGGCCTTGGCTTGATCTCTTGCTGCTTGGGTTTCGTCGCAAACGGCGGTCGGCTGCAACCGTTCCACACTCCGTGCCATGCCCAGAAGCCCCGCGCCGCGGAACCCGTACCCAATCACGCCTAAACGAATATCGTCCACTTTCGGCTCTCCTTTGCTTGGTAATAACAGCAGAGGGAGGGCGAAGCTCCTGCTGAGCCGGAAGCGGTTCGGCTTGGTAGCCATGTTCGCAGCTCAGCAGGAGCTTCGCCCTCCCAATTATGCGAATCTTTAGTAAATGTCTTATGACAGTTTTCGAATAACTTCGTGTAGCTTCTCAGCGTCGCGTTTAACGGTATCATCTGGCGCGATCGTGTAGCCGAGGATTATCTGCGGTACTATCCGCTCAGCGACCGGGCATCGGCCGGCTTCGTAAAGCGATTCGAAATCCTTGTTACGCGGATCGGTAAAGGCCTGTGCGGCCCGGTTCTTGATCAATGGGTGGTCATATGCCGCCATCTTCGTATAGCCCACACTGAGCGTGGCGGCTTCGGACTCGGTCAGGGCTTGGGTGAATTCATCTAAACTGGGCCCATTGTCGGTGTCGATAAAATTACCGGCCCAGTAGTAAAACGAGTGCTCTGCTTTTTCCGGACCGCGCTGCAGCGTGATCCAATCGCAGCCCTCGACTGCCTGATCGAAATGCCCGGCATTATCGAGCAATCGCCCGATCTCCTTTTCGAGCGTTTCCAACCGAGCAAGTCCCACGGCCGCCGTGAGTTCGTTGATGCGATAGTTGTAGTCCAACGTGTGCGCGATCGAGAGAAATGTGGGCGCCAGCGCGAAATTGGCCACGGCTTTATAAAAGGCATCATCTTGCATGGTGGCCATGCCGCCGTCGCCCAGCGACATCTGCTTGCTGGCCTGGAAGCTGAAACAGCCGATATCTCCCCAGGTGCCGGTGTATTTGCCGTCGTATCTTGCCAGCACGGCTTCGGCACAATCCTCGATCACCATGAGGTCGTGCTTCCGTGCCACGGCCATGATCCGATCCATCTCGGCCGGCAATCCCCAAGCGTGCGTGACGATGATGGCTTTGGTTCGTTCGGTGATTGCGGCTTCGATCCTGTCGGGATCCATGTTGTGGGTGGTCTCGTCGACATCGATAAAAACGGGGATAGCGTTGTTGTACAAAACGGCCATTGCCCCGAATATATATACCGAATCACAGATCACCTCGCTGCCCGCCCCGGCGCCGGCCGCGATTACGGCCGAGTGCAACGCGCTCATGCAGGTGTTAAGTGCCACGGCATGTTTACAACCGAGCATCCTGGCGAAATTTTGTTCGAAAAGAGGCGTCATTTTTCCGCCCATCAAAGCCGAGAGGTTACCGCTATCCAGAGCCTGTTGCAGGTACTTCATTTCGTTGCCGGCGGCCGGACGGCTCGACAGGTTGATCTCGGTATCGATATATGCTTCGTCAGCGAAATGTTTTTTTTGCATATCTTTTGTCCACAGCCGTGTTCGGTCCGAAGCAGTATTGCTACTCATTGGGGTGTTCTCCTCTTACGGCTTTGTATAAGTTGCCACGATATTGATTTTGGTTTTGCGGATGGTAAACATTCCGTACTCGATTCCCTTGATCTGTTCTGTCTGAAATTCAGTTGGTTTGCCGTTGACCAGCAATGATTTGAGCTTCCGCCCCGACCAATCGACGGGCAACATCACTGTCAGATCCTGCCTGGCCAGTGGCGCCATGAAATCGAAAGACAATTCGGCTGTATGCCTCGCAGGATCTGTTTTCCATGAGAGTTTCTCAAAACGGACCGAATTTCGGGCTTCGACAAAATCCAAGAGCATCTCGGCCGACCAGCTTGGAATGTCTTTATCCCGGCAATACTGCCAGATGATAGACGGCCATTTTTCCGTAATCTCGTCGATGCCAGGCAATCCGTTGTAGCGTATTTGGTGGATATTGTTGACGAACGCCGAATAGTAACCGTACTTCTCAGCGTCTTCGAACATTGTTTTAATAATCGATACGGTTTGTTCGACGGTGAGTTTGTTGTCGGCAAACCATTCGTCGGCCCACTGTGTGGTTGTCTGGTAGATCGGCAACAGCTTGCCGTTGGCATCGATGAACCGCTGCGGCAGGCCGGTTCCGTTGAAATATCCATACGAATCGAGCGGATGGGCGGAATTGTAATAGTGGTAGTAGGTCAAGTCCATCCTTGTGCCGTACTTGGCCATGATGGCTGCCATCTCCGTCCAACCCACCCAGTCGCCCGTATGAGGGCGTCCGGTGCGCGATCCGTGTCCAAATTTATCTTTCATCTGCTGTACGATAGTTGCGTACGTTTTATCGTACGGTTCGCAGTCGGCGATATATTCCTTGGCGCCGGACCAAGGGTGCACTCCAATTTCATGTCCGGCTTTTCTCCAGGCTGCCTCTTTTTCAACCGTGGTTCGCTCCACGCCTCGGCCCGGGCCGCCGTTTCGCAAATAAGCGGTAAAGAAACCACCGTACTTGGCGCAGTCATTGAAAGCAGGGTCCAGCTCTTCGCCGAAGTTATTTTCAGCGTCGCCCGTGTTAACCATTAGCGTTTTGTGTGTTTTGGGGAGATACCACATGCGTGGAAGCGGCTTATCGGCGAGTGACACGATAAGATTGGCCAGCAGACGTTGCGATTCGTCGGCCTGTGGGATTCTTAAACGCTTGAAATCCGTGTATTTCCGGCCGTCGTCTCGGAACAGATCTTCCTTGGAACGATGCATGCTGGTGTCGACACCGGTTGTTTTCAGGTTGTCGGTGTGGAGCCGGTAGAACATGTCCATTGGACGATATTGGGTAATGCCGTCGCCCTCGCTGTCTTTCCAGTCGGGATTACCCTGTCGCATCAGGGTGACGCTCTTGGCAAGATCGAAGGCAAAGGCCACGGCGAGCCCCCTCCCGTGACGGTTGACCGTAACGGCCGTATTCTTCGAAACAGTGTCGACATCATCGTACAAGAAGGCCAGCGGCTTCGCTCCATCAGGCAAATAGTTGGTGGCTTCGCCATGATACTGAAGCGACTTCTGTACGATGCCCATTCCGGAGGGCAACGGCAGGTTTTTGGACAGTTCCGCCGCCACACCGAAGTACTGCAATAATCGCTCTGTGCGTATTCCCTCTATTTTTACACCAAACAAATCAGCCAGTCCGGCGCCCGGTCTCATTCCGATAAGCAGCCCGCCGTCATGAACATATCGCCGCAGCAACTTTTTATTCACATCCGTTAATTTCATCTCGGCCAGAATTATTACCTGATAATCAGACAATTGAGTATCGGTAGCCAAGCCTAGCTCCGTTCGTTCGACTTGCTCGAATTCCACTAGCCCCTCGCTTCGAAGAATCTCGACCAGGTAGCACCCGAATGGATTGGCCTTGTAGCTGCTGTCGGTAACGAGCAATATCGGCGTTTTATCCGACGGGAATTGTGTCCGCGCGGCACAGTCGCATGCTGATACGTCCGGTTTTGAGTCTTCCCCTGCGGCGATATCAACAGTGCCTTTTGAGATTGCTGCTACAAGGCAGATGGCAATAAGAAACATGAAATGGAAACGATGTCTCAGCATAGATATTTTCGCTCTTGGGAACTATTCCAAAGTCACTGTGAAATTATTTTCTTTTGCTTCGATGGTGTATTTCTGTTGAACATGGATTGTTTGTCCACCCAAGCGATCCGCGCCCAGGGGCACGAGAATCTCTACTCTGCAATCGGCGCCCTCCACGGCTCCCTCCAGCCATTGTTCATGGAAGAGTGTCCGGAGCGAGAAGCTTCCGTCCGCTTGAATATTACCTTCGCCGACCAGTTGTCCGTCGGGCGGTACGAATTTAATTAATGAACCCGTCAGCATTTTTCCCGATGTTGATACGACTTTGCCCGTCACCGGATAGGTCTCGGGCGGTGTGTATGTCGGTTTGCGGTAGCACCCGGCCACAAGCAGTACGATTGCCGGCAAGCACGAAATCGCCACTAAATCCCTTCGAGTTCTACAGTATGTAGTTATCTTCATCAGTGCACCATTCTTGTGCATATGAAATAATCAATGTATTTCATATATGAAAGAACTATTCTCCCCGATTCCCATATACATTGCCGCGGTCGACAGTATCACTGGTCCCAATCGTCCGGAAGAACCTGCCCGTCTCGCGGGTCGCAGGCCAGAGCCCAGTTATGATCGTCAATTGCCGTGCTTATCGAGCACACGCTCCCGTCGGCCATGGACACATTCATCGTTCCGGGGTGTGGTGTTTGCGCGCGTGCATTGTCGCAGGTGTTTGTGGGATGCGGTGTCTCTTGGAAACGCCAGCAGGGCTGATAACCGGAAATCACGGGGTCTTGTTTCTCGTTGTTGATGCAGAACGCCGGCCTGAATCCGCCTCCACTTGAGTCGGTCCAGAGGTTGGAATAGTTCATGGCATTGACATCGGTAAAAGGGCGTCCGGTCTTACCACAGCTTGCGTATCGCTCTGCGAAGAGGATGGTTTTTGAGGTACCGTCCGGAAAAGAGCGATCGAGCGTGGGTTCGCCTTGCAGTCTCAATATCAGCGAGCCGGCATTGGGATTACCGAAGACCAGATAATTGGCCCCATAGCAACTGACGGCCCAAGCATTAGCTCCTCCGTAATACGCGGCCGCCATGCCCGTGCTCACCGAACCCGTTGGATCGGAAGGGCACAGGTAGGCGGGGATCGACTCTTGGCAAACACCAAAAACCTGAACCTTGGGAGTGTAAGTGTATCCTGTGCGAACCATGCCGTCGCTGGTACCTTGTTCGTAAAGGTTCACAAGCTCGATGTAGGGCAGCAACCAGAAAAACACGGTCGAACCTTTTACGCCCTGGTAAGGGCCCTCGATTGCCACCTCGGTCATGGCGCCTCCCGTTGCCAGGGGCGGCAGCACACGGTTGGTGTCGTAACACCCATGAACGGCCAATCCCAGTTGCTTCATGTTGTTCGAGCATTGGATCCGTCGGGCCGCTTCCCGTGCTGCTTGAACGGCCGGAAGCAAAAGCGCTATGAGAATACCGATGATTGCGATAACCACCAGTAACTCTACCAGTGTAAAACCGTAACAAGCTTTTTTCATCGTGCCACTTTCTCGTGCAATGTGGCTGCCTGCCATAAACGATAAATTGCGAAGGAATTCCGCTTCCTGGTTCAAGAACGCCCCTGATAGTGGGGGTGCATATCGTCTCTTCCCGCTCGATTGGCGGACTCATCTTATTATCGATGGAGATAGTGTGACTTCAAGAGTTGCTTTGCGGAAGAAAGGGTGATTTTGCGCAAACGGCGGAACATTTACTCGAAGCGAATTATTCTCTTGTTTTTGTTCGCTTTGTGGTACTCGGCGGGTGACATCCCCGTCAAGCGTTGGAATACCAGTCTGAAGTGTTGTGTTCCGCTGAAACCGCAGGCCCGGGCGATATGTTTCATTGGAAGATGCTCGTTGTCGGAGAGCAGTTCCTTGGCCCGCCCCACGCGAGCCCGACTGATGTACTGAAGCGGTGTACAGCCCAGGCATTCCTTGAACCGCCGTTCGAAACCGCGGCGGGAAATGCCCGTAACATTTTTGAGTTGATCTATGCTGAAATCATCCCGTAGGTGTTCGTGGATATATCGTGCCGCATCGGCCACATGCGGATCTTGCACGGCGATAATGTCCGTCGAATCACGGGGAATCACTTCACGTGGAGGCACCAGCAAGGTCTCGGTCGGCGGTGGGTCGCCGATCATCAATCGATCCAGCATGGCTGCCGCCTCGAAGCCTATCTGCCGGTTATTTGTATGCACGCTGCTCAGTCGCACCCGCGCGAATTCGCATACGATTTCGTTGTTTTCGATTCCGACGATACCGATGTCTTCTGGTACCCGCAGGCCGATATTTTGGCACGAATTGACCACCAGGCTGGCACGCGCGTCGTGCACGGCCAGCAATCCCACGGGCGGTTTGAGGTTCTTCAACCAGCGTTCCATTTTTGTAACCCAGATGTGCCAAGGCTGACGGCGGCTGACGCTGTTCGGTACTTCCAACACCACACACTCACCGCCCGCCTTGCCGATAACTTCCATGAAACCATCGCGGCGACGATCAGAAAACCACGTATTTTTTAGTCCGTAATAGGCGAATCGGTGAAAGCCGCGTTCGAGAAGATGCTCGGCCGCCAACCGCCCCATGGCGTGCTGGTCTGCATTTACGCTAGGCAAACCCGTGTCCAGCATGACTCCACCGATGTTCACCACCGGCAACCCCAGCGACTTGGCCGTTCCCACGTCGCTCTTGTTCATAAGCCGCATAATCACCCCGTCGCCGTTCCAACCCTTGAGGCTCGGCGCGGCCAGGTTGATAAATGGCTCGGGATTGACGTTCAACGTCCAGGTGGGTTGCTGAAGGGCATAATCCTCGATGCCCTTGAGCATTTGCACATATGCTTGATGTGCCGCGGCGAATAAAACAGCGATCTTTTTTTTCCGTTTGGGCATGTCCGGCAGCCTCGATAATCGTGCCCCGATATTTGCAGGAAGAGATTTCCTTGACAATCCATTTTGGCAAGATCTATAATCGCTCGCAAGACGGTGTCAAATCAGCCAGAGTTATCCGGGAATCGTTGATGGACGGTGGAATATTCAGTCTCATAAAGACTTACGCAAATTCGACCTTGGTTACGCAAATTAACTCTTGAAGGCGTATTTCCGGTCAGTCATATTAAACGCAGGCGGTTAGAATGCTCATGTAATACTAACCTGAAGCGTAAGCGAAGGGACCGCAGTGGCTTCCTTGTTCATTGAGCAGATAGCCCCGCCGGCACCGGATAACGGTCCGGATTACAATGATAATAGTAGCCTCCCCACCTTACTTTCCCCCCTCTCAAGGAGATCAGTCATGGTACGATTCAATCGTCGAGAGTTCTTGGCAAAAACCACGGCTACAACCGCTGCAACCGCCTTTGGAAGCGCCACTGTATCTATGGTCTCGGCCGGTGAAAAGCCGGTGAAAAAACTCCGCATCGGCGTGGTCGGAACCGGGCGTCGCGGTCCGTCGCAAATTCGCCATCTACTTGCCGACAACAAAGGTGTCGAAATTCCGGCCATCTGTGATATCGATCCCCAAGCCCGTGCCAGAGGCGTGGCCACCGTGAAACAATACGGAGGGAACACCCCGGAAGCATACGGCAAGGACGAGTTGGACTATCGTAACATGATCGCCCGCGACGATATCGACGGCGTGGTCGTGGTCACAGACGTGCAATGGCTGGGAAAAATTTCCATCGATGCCCTCAAGGCCGACAAGCACGTCGGCTGCGACGTTACCGGCACGCACTCGCTCGACGAGTGTTGGCAACTGGTCAAGGCCCAGGAAAAGAGCAAGGGCAAATACATGTTGATGGAGAATTGCTGTTTCGGCCGCGAGACGCTCCTGATGTACAACATGATCCGTCAGGGAGTATTCGGCGACACTTATTTCGGCGTGGGCAGCTACGTTCACGACTGCCGTCATTTGTACTTCAAACCCAACGGCGAATTGACATGGCGCGGCCGCCTGGTGCGCGACGACTACGGCAGTATCTATCCTTCGCATGCCATCGGTTCGCCCGCCAAGTGGCTGGGCATCAACGACGGCGATCGCATGGTATCCTGCTCGGCCGTAATGACCGCGCCACGAGGGCTGCATTTCTACGCAGTCAAGAAATTCGGTGCCGACAGCCCCCAGGCAAAAATAGAATTCAAAGCCGGCGACATTTCGACCACCACCATTAACACCGCCAAAGGTAAAAACATTCGTATCGACTGCGGTATCTCGTCCACGCGACCATATTCTCGTTATTACGTGATGCAGGGTCTTAAAGGCTGCTATGATTCCCGCTCGGGCGTGTACGTTAATGACGGTGATCAGGCCGCGCACGCTTGGAGTGACCAATTGATCGCAAAGTACGCCGACAAATACGAGCACGAATATTACCGTAAAGACGCCGCAACCGCCACAAAAGCCGGCGGTCATGGTGGCATAGACTACTTTGTCGTCCGTGAATTCGTGGAAATGGCACGCGAAAATAAAGAGCCCTGGATCGACGCTTATGATGCGGCCGCCTGGACATCCATCATGCACCTCTCCCGTCTATCGATCGACAAGGGCGGCGCTCCGGTCGAAATTCCCGATTTCACCGGCGGGAAATGGAAAGATCCAAACTGGCGCAAGGGGCGTATGGTCTGACATAAATCTAAAAATTACCAAGGAATCGACCATGAGTAAATCAACTGATACCAATAAATTCCATCGCAGGACTTTTTTGGAAAAGGGAACAACCGCTGCGACCTCCGTCGCATTGAGCTGTGCCACGGTTTCGATGGTATCGGCCGGCGAAAAACCGCCCAAAAAACTCCGTATCGGCGTGATCGGCACCGGCCGGCGTAGCAATACGCACCTGCGGCAGTTGCTTAAGCATAATGACAATGTAGTCGTACCGGCCATCTGCGATTGTAAGCCAGCCGCACTGGCTAGCGGCGTGAGAGCAGTACAGTCGTTCGGCGGCGGCACGCCAGAAACCTACGGTAAGGATGAATATGCCTATCGCGACCTCTTGGCCCGCGACGACATCGACGGCGTGATCGTGGCCACCGACTGCCAATGGCTAGGCAAGATTTCCATCGACGCCTTGAAGGCCGATAAGTATGTGGGCTCCGAGGTCACCGGCACGCATTCGCTCGAAGAGTGTTGGGAACTGGTCAAGGCTAAAGAGAAGAGCAAGGGCCGCTACATGCTGCTGGAAAACGCCAGCTACGGCCGCGAAACGCTAATTGTTTTGAACATGATTCGCAAAGGTGTCTTTGGCAATCCCTGTTTCGGAGTGGGCAGCTACATTCACGATTGCCGCTTCCTCGCCTATGAACCGGACGGACAATTGACCTGGCGTGGACGTATGGTCCGCGACGACTACGGCTGCAACTATCCTTCGCATGCCATCGGTTCGCCCGCCAAGTGGCTGGGTATCAACGACGGCGACCGTATGGTATCACTCACGGCCGTGATGACCGAGCCGCAGGGCCTGCACGACCAGGCGGTGAAAAAATTCGGTCCCGACAGCCCTCAGGCAAAGATCAAATTCAAATCGGGCGACATCACCATCGTCAATATTCGCACGGCTAAGGGCAAGGTGCTCCGCATCGATTGCGGCTTGGGATGCACGCGTCCATATTCTCGTTACTACACCTTGCAGGGGCTTACCGGCTGCTACGATTCTCGCAAGGGCGTCTATATCAACAACGACGCAGGGAAGGTGGATGCTGTTGTATGGCCGCATAAACTGGTGAAAAATTATGCCGCCGAGTTCGAGCATAAACTATATCGCGAAGAAGCCGAACAAGCAAAAAAAGCCGGCGGGCACGGCGGGCTCGACTATTTCGTCAACCGCGACTTCCTGCAAATGATCCGCGAGGACAAAGATCCCTGGATCGACGCCTACGATGCGGCCGCCTGGACATCCATCATGCACCTTTCGCGCCACTCGATAGATAAAAACAGCGCCCCGGTCGATATCCCCGACTTCACCGGTGGGCGTTGGAAAAACCCCGATTGGCGCAAAGGACGCATGGCCTAATCTTTATCCGAAACACCTTCATAATAAATACACCATGTACCCTGAATGCACCAGTAGTTTACGGCTTGCCTGCTTGGCGATATTTCTGCTGGTTCCCTCGCTAGCAACGTCGGAAACAGCCTCCTGGAAACCAGTGCTGGTTGTCACCGATAAGTCCAACACAGTCAATCCGCTGAGCAACTATCTGCCGGAAATTATGCGTGCCGAGGGGCTGGTGGCTTTCGACCAGGTCGATCGTTCCGCGGCCAAATCCATGCCCGTCGTCGCATCTCGACTTGCCGCTTATCAAACGGTGATCCTGGCCGAAATGAAGCTGGATGACGCAGAAGCTGAACTCTTACGGCAATATGTTCGCGGTGGTGGAATGCTTATAGCCATGCGCCCGGACGCCCGCCTGGACGATTTGTTCGGCGTTCGCATGGGTGAGCCGCGGAAAGAGGAGCTATTACAATATTTCGTAGTAGTAGAGGATCCGCCAAAAGATTCTCGCTTGCCAGCCGGTCTGGGTATCGTCGCCGAATTCTTACAGTATCACGGCCAGGCAATCAATTACACTCTAGCAGGCGCGAGACCGCTAGCTTTTCTAAGCGAACACGGCCGGCAACCGTCAACCAGTCCGGCTGTTACAATACACAACTTCGGTAAAGGTCATGCCGTTGCCTTTGCCTTCGATCTGGCCCGCAGTGTCGTGCTCATGCGGCAAGGAAATCCACAATGGAAAGACAGCGAGGGCGATGGTATTATACAATATCGTCCCATGGACATGTTCCACAGAAAAGATGGCCGAAAATACATCGACCTGAACAGGCTGACCATCCCCCAAGCTGATGAAACGCAACGCATGTTTGCTAATATCATCTTGTCGCTTTCCGACAAACCGCTGCCGCGTATGTGGTATCTGCCTAAAACGCACAAAACCCTAATGGTAAATACAGGAGATGCGGAAAGCTTGCACGAAACACAAATCGATCCGGTCCTCGACGAATGCGCAAAACACGGAGGATTTTACAGCGTCTATCTGAGGAATGGCACAACAAGCCCTGGTATCGAAAAAACAACATCTCAAAAGGAAGCCGCATGGCGCAAAGCCGGACATGAAGTAGGCGTGCACGTTTGGGCCGGAGGCGCCGAAGGCAAGGGCGCCGTCGAAGCTCTGGATAAGGCTTATGAAAAAATAGTTGGCGACCTGAAAAAGAAATTCGGGCACGTTTCACGCACGGCTCGCAACCACACCATCGACTGGACCGGTTGGGCCGACATGGCCGCCATCGAAGCCAAGCACGGTACCGGTATGGACACGAACTATTACCATTATTTTAGTACCGAAAACAACAGGAAAACAAACGGATATTTCAATGGCACCGGTTTGCCGCAACGCTTCAGCGATGCCCAGGGCCGAATTCTGCCTATCTACCAGGCAACCACGCAATGGCCTGACGAATGGTTCGCCGACAAAAAATTAACCGTCGCGCAAACGGTGGCCATAATGAAAAGCATGTTCGAAGCAGCCCAAAACGGCTACTATTCGGCCTTCGTCAATAACATTCACCCTCCACGCTTCAATAACGGCGATTCGATCACTCCCAAATGGCCCGGCGAGATATGGAAGTATTGCAAGGAAAAAGGCATACCGAGTTGGTCGGCCGAAATGCTCCTGAATTTCCTCGAAGCCCGCGATGCGGCCAGGTTCGAAAATCTTGACTGGCAAATCGACACCAATCAGGAAAAGAGCCGATTGACTTTCGACTTCCACACTCCCAAGCCTGGCCAAGACCTGACTGTCATGATTCCCTCCGATTGGTCTGGCCGGAAACTCGATTCGCTCTCGGTCGACGGTAAACCTGTCGAGTTCAAAAGTGCGAAGATAAAGGGCATCGGCTATGTCATGTTTAACACGAACCAGCCCCACGCGAAAATCGAGGCCGACTATAAGAAGCCGTAATGATTTGTGGTGCAGCCATGTTGGCTGCATAGCGCGGGCTGGAAGACTGAACCACAAGTGGTTTATCGATCGCCACTAAAGGATATCTACACAGCCGATGAGCAATTTCTCTATTCTCGACGGTAGCATTGTCGGCATCTACCTGATTGGTTGCATGGTGGCCGGGATCATGGCCCGTCGATACGTCAGTCGTGTCGATCAGTTCCTCGTCGCCGGACGCGAGATGAATCTCTACCTGGGCATCGCCTCGCTAGCCGCCACCGAGTTCGGTATAGCAACCTGCATGTACTCCGCGGAACTCGGTTTCAAATACGGCTTCAGCGGAGCCACTCCCGGCGTAATGATGTGTCTATCGATGCTTTTTGTGGGATACACGGGATTCTGTATAAAACCACTCCGCGATGCTGGTGTGATTACCGTTCCCGAGTTCTTTCAAACACAATTCGGCTCAAAAGTCCGCTGGATGAGCGGCTTGGTTATCGTACTTGGCGGGCTGTTGAATATGGGCGTGTTCCTGCGCGTCGGCGGAGAATTCCTCATCGCCGTTTGCGGCTTCAATCCGGACCATCTCGAGATCATGATGACCGTGCTGCTGCTGGGCGTGGCTGCTTATACCATTCTCGGCGGCATGGTTTCCATTCTCATAACCGATTACTTGCAGTTCATAGTCATGTCCATCGGGTTGATTGCAGTTACGATCCTAGTGTTCTGTAATGTTGGTTGGAACAATATGGTTTCGGCCATAGAAACCCGTCATGGCCCTGGTGGCTTCAATCCCTTTATTCATGATGAACTGGGGTGGCAGTATGTCGTGTTCTACGGAACACTTGCCACGTCGGGCGTTATAACCTGGCAAACCATTGTACAACGCGTTTTGGCGGCAAAAGATAGCAAGACCGGCCAGGCCATATATCGCGGTACCAGTTTCTTCTTTGTTTGCAGATACCTCATTCCCGGTCTCTGGGGCATCGCCGCGCTGGCAGCTTTGGATAGCGAACTCGTCTCGCAACTGCTGGTTGATCCCACAAACGCTCGACTGGCTATGCCCACATTCCTGAGAGACTTTCTTCCGGTGGGCATGATGGGTATTGTAATTGCCGCAATGTTGGCCGCCGACATGTCTAGCGATTCTGCTTACATGCTTTCCTGGGGCAGCGTGATTTACAACGACATTCTGGCACCTTTCCATAAGAATAAATGGTCTCAAAAACGCGGATTGCTCTGGAACCGTATGATCGTGGCCTCGATCGGCGTGTTTCTGCTTCTCTATGGACTCTGGTATCCGCTCAAGGACAATATTATGGACTATTTGGCCATAACCGGATCGATCTATCTCTCCAGTATGTCGGTTCTCTTGATCGCCGGTTGTTACTGGCGGCGGTCCAATAATTGGGGCGCTGCGGCCGCTATCTGTGTGGGCGCAATCATGCCGGTAAGCTATCTTGTCGCGGATGTCCTGACACAGTTCGAAACCGTCAACCAATTTGCAACCCGCGATATAGGGCTCTATCTCTGGGGAATTCTTACGTACATCGCGGCCGCTGCCGCCATGGTGATCGGCTCACTGTTGAAGATATCCTTGGGCTTTGAAAATGAAAGCGAGGCTAGCGATGTTTGAACATTGGTTTTGGCTATCAGTATCGGTCGCATGTGTCATCTGGTACATGACGGTTACCATTTTCGTCGCCATCAAAGGCTTTTCCGACATCAAATCAATGTTCACCAAGCTGTCTCGCCAAAAAGACGAATCTGAAAACATTTGAGAAGCCCAGCCTCTATACAAGCGATCCGCCCTCAAATCCCGAGCATAAGGGGTGTGTTGACTCATGCCCTTAAGTCATCGATACTTATCTAAACTAGATGTACTAGACCGGTGTTTGCCGGGGATCGAGATTATAGAGTATTTGGAAACTGTGATGACAAAAGAGAATTCAAAAGATAGTGTTTCGTCCGCCTCTGAAAAATCATACAAAGGTCTGTCTACATTATGCGTTCATGCCGGCGAGGCACGTCAAAAACCCGGTAATGCCATCACCGATGCGATTTTCTGTACTTCTACATACACATTTGCCGACACGCAAGAGGCCATCGACTTCGTTGCCGAGAAGCGGCCGCGCGAGGAATATTCTCGCTACGGAAACCCTAGCGAAAAGGTTGCCGAGAGCAAACTGGCGGCCCTTGAAGGCGGCCAGTCGGCCCTGTTATTTTCGTCCGGCATGGCCGCGGTAGCCGCACTTTTGCAGGCCAAGCTTGCAGCCGGCGACGAAATCATTCTCGTCGACGAATGCTACCACCGCACAAGGCAGTTCTGTCGAGAACATTTGGGCAAGTTCGGCGTCGTCACGAAACTCGTGCCGGCCGGCGATTACGATATCCTGGAATCAGCCATCACTCCTCAGACCAAGATCCTTTTTACGGAGTCGCCCACCAACCCGCATTTGAGTGTACTTGACCTTGATCGTCTTGTCGAAATCGCCCACAAGCATGACGTGGAAACCGTGGTCGACGCCACGCTGGCCACTCCCTACAATGTTCGTCCCTTGGAATACGGTGTTGATTATGTAATGCATTCTGCCACCAAGTATCTTTCCGGACACAACGATGTCCTCTCCGGCGTAATCATCAGTTCTACCGATAAGCTTGAACCCGTGCGAAAACTTCGTGGAGTTACGGGAGCCGTTTGTGCGCCAAACAATATCTATCTGTTACAACGTGGACTCAAGACATTCGAACTTCGCATGCAGCGACACAACGAAAACGGCATGGCCGTGGCCGAGTTTTTAAGTCGTCATCCGCGCGTCGAAAAAGTCTTATATCCCGGTCTGCCTTCGCACCCATACCACGACGTTGCCAAAAAAACCATGTGCGGATTCGGCGGCCTGGTAACTTTCTACATTAAAGACGTCGATTGGCGAAAGACGGCCGATGTTGTCGATGCGGTATCAATCCCCCGAATCGGTCCCAGCCTGGGTGGCGTCGAATCGATCATCGAACAGCCCATCGTGATGAGTTACCATGATTTCACCATCGAACAGCGCAGAGCCGTCGGTATCGCAGACAACATGATCCGCCTGTCCTGTGGAATCGAAAATCCACAAGATCTCGTAGACGATCTCGACCACGCGTTGAAAGAAACTCAGTAGATGTTACCACCGTGACATAATACTTACCCGAAGCGCAAGCGAGGAACGGAAAGCCGAAATCAAAGAAAGATCGTTTCCATGTTCGTAAAAATTATCGCTGTGTGCATTGTATTTTCCGGAATATTCTCAGCGACTGAGTCTCTGGCCGCGGACGTTGATGAACAAAGCAAGGTATTTAGCCACTCCTATCAAAAACTCTTAACTCTCTTCCCCGAAGATTGCCAGGGATACGGTCTGGATCGCTTCAAGTTGGCTGAAGAAGATCAGCCGATGTCTTACGGACTGATCCTCTCAGCCGAGGCAATTCGAGCCAAATACCCGAAAGAGAGTAAAAACTCGCCCACATATCAGGAAAGCCGGCGCCGTGTTAAGAAAGCCGTCACTTGGTTGCTGGAAAACGCCGACCTGGATAAAGATGGCAAGCCCGGCTGGGGGCTGCCGCAAAGTTGGGATGCCTGGGGCGACGGCACCGAAAATCCACGACATCAACCGTATACGATTACTTCCGCAATAGTTCTCAATGGATTGTTGGATGCCCTGGAGGTGCCGGATCTTTTCGATGAAAACCAGCGTAAGGAGATCAAGCAAGTAATCCGCAACGTGGCCATGCGATGGTGCCGGGAAATCTGGTCGGATGGATACGGCGGTGGTTACTTCTGGTACAGCCCCAGCAAAGTCGACGACATCTTCGGCATCAACGCATCTGCCATGTTCCTCGGCAGCCTTGTACGGTTGCTAAACGAGCAGGTGGATTCGTTATCGCGACAGGATCGCGAACTGGTAACCTCGCGCGTGCATTCCCTGGCAAAGGCTATAGTGTCCACGGTCAAATTCCATTATGGCCAACCGTTTTGGCGATACGCGCCTTTGCCTAACCGCTACGAAAACAACCGTCCGAACGATCTCGTGCACCACGTGTACATCCTTTTCGGTATCGAACAATATCGCGATTGGGATAGATCACGAGTGAAAATACCATGGACGCGCGAAAAGGCCATAGAGTCGGTGGATCAATTCATGCTTGTGACCGAAGATGAGAAATCGAGGCGCGGAAATATTCTCGAATACACTCATGTCGATGATCCCCAAGGCCCGCAAGCCAGACTATGGGGAGCGGGCTTCATGCTGGCTTTCTACGCAAAATGGGCTGACAGTGCTCGTACGCTTAGAGTGTTCAAAATTATCGAGAAAAACTACGGCCCCATGCCTCGACAGCATTGGGTGGCCGACGATTCTTGCTATAAGGATACAGACGCCTGTTATCATCGTCACAACGCACATGTTTTGTACGGCCTGGCGATCGCCGCGTTTCGTTGAAACAAATAATATGTACAAACGGCAGACAAGAACCGGAGTTAGATGAATGAATAAATTTTCCAAAGCAGCCGCAATTGCGGCCTTTATGACGGTCTCAGCAACAATGTTCACGATCGTCGCATGCCACAAAGGAGACGATTCGGTGGATAAAAACGGCAACATAAGCAGCCAGGCCAAGGCCTTTCTGGACGACTATCAACAGCGATATGCACAAGCAGCCATCAAGGCCCATCTGGCTGAGTGGAAAGCAGCCAACACGGGCAAGAAGGAAGATTTCGACGAAGTTGCCCGCACCGAACTCGCTGTGAAGAAGCTGCACAGCGATCCGGAAGAATATGCAAAGATCGTCGAATTCCAAAAATCTGCCGGCAATCTGTCATCCGTCGACGCCCGCGCGCTCGATGTGGCCGAATTGGCCTTCAAGGCCAACCAATTGCCGCCGGAATTGATGGACAAGATGGTTAAACTTTCGGCGGATATTTCGCACCAGTTCAACACATATCGAGCACAAATCGACGGCAAGAAATATTCCAACAACGATCTATTGGAGATGCTCGGTAAAGAAAACGATAGTGCGAAGCGCAAACAGATCTGGGAGGCTTTGAAACAGGTTGGCGTTCAGGTGGCTCCTAAGTTGATTGAATTAGCCAAGGTTCGCAACCAGGCGGCCGAGAAACTTGGCTATGAAAATTACTGGGATATGAAAATTCGCCTGCAGGAACACGATCCCAAGCAGTTGATAGCGATTTTCGACGAACTCGAGCAAATGACCGACGAGCCGTTTGAGCAGATGAAAACCCGGCTGGATGCCGAGTTGGCTCAACGTTTCAAAATCAAACCCCAGCAGATGCGACCCTGGCATTACGATAATCCCTTTTTCCAATCGGCGCCACATTCGAGTAAGGTCGACCTCGACGAGTTCTACAAGAGTAAGCCCAAGGAAAACATCGTCAAAATTGCTGAGACCTTCTTTGCCGACATAGGCTTGCCAATAGAAGATATTGTCAAGCGTAGCGATCTGTACGAACGCGAGGGAAAGGACCAGCATGCGTTCTGCACCAGCATCGACCGCGCCGACGACGTTCGCACGCTCTTGAACATCAAGCCCACGGCCGAGTGGATGGACACCATGCTTCACGAGCAGGGCCACGCGGTTTATGATTTGGCCATCGACCGCGATCTGCCCTTCAATCTGCGAGAACCGGCTCATACTTTCACCACCGAGGCCGTGGCCATGCTCTGTGGTGCTTTGGCCAAAAACCCTGCATGGTTGGTCGAATATGCCGGCGCCGATAAGACCCGTGTTGATGAACTGAAAGAAGCTATTCTCGAACAACGCCGCCGCGAGCAATTGGTGTTTGCACGTTGGACAATGGTCATGTTCAACTTCGAAAGAGCCCTGTACGATAATCCGGATCAAGACCTCAATAAGTTATGGTGGGACCTGGTCGAGCGATTCCAACTCATCGAGCGTCCCGGCGATCGCGACGCGGCGGATTGGGCCGCCAAGCCGCACTTCACCATCGCTCCCGTATACTATCATAATTACATGCTGGGCGAACTATTCGCCGCCCAATTACGCAAAACGCTGGCAGAGATGGTCGGACACAAGGGGCCCACATCGACGTTGAATTTCAACGGACGCAAGCAATTCGGCGAGTTTCTGAGAGAAAAGGTCTTCCGCCCCGGGGCCAGTAAACCTTGGCCACAGTTCGTCGAAGAAGTTACGGGCAAGAAGCTGAGTCCAAAGGATTATGCCGAAGAGGTTAAATAACTGGACTTTTGCAAAATTGCGAGTCAAGTGCACTTAGATATAAATTGGCGGCGCAGTCGGCAATTTATATCTAAACGCCGCAGGGATGTTAACTTGTTATCTGTCAATGAATTAGTATCAGTCAAGACAATGTAAAAGAAACCTTCGCTTCGCAAAGCTTTCTTTTACATG
>JAFGTN010000663.1 GCA_016934075.1 Pirellulales bacterium | reverse complement strand
TGTTAACTTGTTATCTGTCAATGAATTAGTGTCAATCAAGACAATGTAAAAGAAACCTTCGCTTCGCAAAGCTTTCTTTTACATGTGTCCTTGACTCGCAATTTTGCAAAAGTCCAGATCCAACAAAAAACGGTTTAAAACTATGATGAAAGTCAATTTGCTGAGTATAAGCTTGATAATATCTTTTTGGATAGCTCTACCTCTACAGGCCCAACAGCTTGCCGGCACGTCCACAGATCTCAAGCCGGGAGTATTGTACATTTTTTTCGACGACTGCGGCTTCAACCGGCCCGGCAACCACGAAAAAGAGACGGGAATAAAAAGCCACGGCGAAGTTGTCGAGATAAAAAGCACCGGAATCGATGCGCAACTGAATCTTGACATCGAAGGCATAAACGGCTACTCGCAAGTATGGGTTGGGAAAATCCGCTTTCCCCAAAGCGGCGAGGTTACGTTCTCGGCAGAAGTCGACACCGGTATGCGGCTCTTTATCGACGGCAAATGCATCATGAACGCCTCTTCCCCGGATTCCCCGCGCGAAGGCAAACTGCAAGTTAAGGCCGGTGAGTTGTTGCCACTGCGAGTCGAATATGTACAAAACGGCGGTCCATCCTATCTGCGTCTCTACTGGAAATTGCCGGGGCATAAACGCGAACTAGTTCCGCCTTCGGCGTTCTGGCATTCGTCGAAGGATCTCGATTTGCTCAAGGCAGCGGTGGCTGGTAAAAAACGTATCGTTCCGGGCGGTATAACAGTTGTCTCCGTGCCCAGCGGCGACGAAGCCATGCATAGCAGCATCTACCGTCCCGGCACGGGGGCCGACAAACGAAGCAACAAACCAATCACACTCGGAACCGGACCGCATTTATTCATCGACGATTACTTGATCGCCCAAAGCAAGAACGTAAAGCGAAGGGTGAATTGCCCGACCCGCGATACGTCCATCCCCAATCCGCTGGTTACGGGAAAAGAAGACGAATGCGTAGCTCCCTACACGACCATCATCCGCGATCCGAAAACGGGGCATTTTCGGCTCTGGTACAATATCTACAAGAAAAAATTCAAGGATGGTCTCGCATACTTCGCCACCATGGAATCGAACGACGGCATCCATTGGATACGTCCGCGAAAGGTTTTGAATGAGCCCAGCAACGTCAACTTCGGTTGTTCGGTCCTGGACGAGGGATCTGAATTCACCGATCACTCAAAACGCTACAAAATCGCATGGTGGCACGATGGTGGATTAAGATTGGGCGTTTCTCCGGATGGATTGAATTGGAAAATGTTTTTGCCATACTCCACACTGCGTCACAACCACGACATCAACAACATCTTTCGCGATACGCTTCGCGATTGCTATGTAGCGACAATCTCGGTCCATACGACCGGCCCGAACTGGAAGGGATTACGTCGCTGCACGATGCAAACCCGAAGTAAGGATTTCATCCACTGGGAAAAACCTTGGTACATCCTCACGCCCGACGACAACATCGAACCGGGAGAGACGCAGTTTTATGCCATGCAGGGGCATCTGATCCGCGGCGGACTGTGGATCGGACTGGTAAAGGTGCTGCACGACGACTGGAAGGCCCCCGGAACACCCGAGGGCGCTTTCGGCGTGGGCTATACCACACTGGCCTGGACCCGCGACGGCACGCACTGGTTCCGCGACCTCGAACCGTTCTTCGAGCCCGACCCTAAGGTCGACGCCTGGGATCACGCACACGCCTGGATGGACTACCAGTTACCCGTGGGCGACGAGGTCTGGATCTACTACGGCGGCTATAAATACGGCCACAAGATGGACCGCTGGGAGGGTCGCCAACTTGGCCTGGTCAAGATGCCCAGAGACAGATATGTCTCGCGCGATGCCGGCGACAAGGAAGGAAGCCTGCGAACGCCACCGGTGATCCTTGCCGGAAAGAGTCTCACCGTCAACGCCGATGTGCAAGGTGAACTTCGCGCGCGAATCTTAGATACCTCGGGCAAACCACTCAAGGGATTCGACCTGGCCGATTGCCGGCTGGTCAAAGGCGATGCCTTGAATCATCGCATCCGCTGGAAGGGCTCACTCGACACAATCAACAACCGCCCGGTGCAAATCGAGTTCGTTATGAATAATGCCCGTCTTTACGGGTTCGATCTGGAGCCATGACACCATGAATTGCCGGAGAGAAAGCGGATTTACGCTTGTGGAGTTGCTGGTGGTTATCGCCATCATCGGTATCCTCATCGCTTTGCTTCTCCCGGCAATCCAAGCCGCTCGCGAGGCTGCCCGCCGCATGCAGTGCTCCAACAACCTCAAGCAAATCGGACTCGCCCTGCACGGTTTCCACAACCAGCACGGTGCCCTGCCATTGTCGAGGATGCCCTGCCATCACGGCACATGGGCCAATGAGCTTTGGCCTTTCATCGAACAGGGCAGTGTGACCGCGCGCTGGGGAAAAGAGACTTCGTTCCACTTTCAACCCGAATTCAACAAGCAAACGCAAGTGCCCATCTACTATTGTCCTTCGCGGCGAGGGCCCCAATTGAGCAAGCCGGGACAGGACGTCCGCGCCGGCTCACCCAATGTGCCCGCCGCTCTGGGCGACTACGCGGTCTGCGTGGGCGACGGGCACGACAGCCTGGTCAGTTGGGACTACTACGAAGGCACGCCGCAAGCAGACGGGGCGTTTATGACAAGCACGAAAAATTTTCTGGCGCCGGGTTATTGTGAAGGTTCGGGTCCCGACTATGTGTTCATCAAGCAGGATCTTTATGTCAGCTTCGCGGATCTCACCGACGGTACCAGCAAGACAATATTGGTCGGCGAAAAACATGTTCCACCATACGGATTCGGATACTTCGTTCGTGGAGGCATAATGTATGGAGACAATTCTATTTACAACGGCGACCAACTCAATACCTTCGCGCGCTTTGCCGGAACGGGGTACGAACTTGCCCGTTCGGCCGACGAAACTCTTCCCGTCAGTGGGCGAATCTTGAACTTCGGCAGCGCCCACCCGGGCATATGCCAGTTTGTCTTTGGCGACGGTGGCGCACGCGCCTTATCAGTCGATATCGACGCAACGATCCTCGATCACCTGGCCAACCGACACGACGGTGAAACAATACCAGAAGATGCCTTGACGCAGTAAGCGTGTTTGTAGTAACGCCTTTAGGCGACAAAGGCCTTGTCGAAAGGAGTCAAGATTTCTAATATTCCGACTAAAGCCGGTACTACAAACGACGAATAAACAGCCCTACAATCAATCACTTTATAGAGAGACTATGCATATAAATCTACATTGGATCGATCTGACCATACTCGCGGCTTATCTGGCAACGATGGCCGGTATAGGCATCTACTTTTCCAAACGCCAACGCAAGTTGGAAGACTTTTTTCTGGCCCGACGCGGCATGAGTTGGCTGCCGGTCGGATTGTCGCTGATGGCGGCCCTTAACAGCGGAATCGATTACGTCATGCAACCCGCGGCCGTGATTAAGTTCGGGATAATTCTCCTAATCGGAAATCTGAGCTGGTTTTTGCTTTACCCTTATGTTTTTTTCGTTACCCTGCCCATGTTCCGACGGCTCAATGTCTACTCGGCCTACGAATATCTGGAACGTCGTTTCAACCTGGCTGTGCGAGGCCTGGGCGCGGCAATCTTCATACTCTGGCGAATCGGCTGGATGGCCACCGCTTTGTACGTCCCTTGCCTTGCCATCAGCACGGCCGTCGGCCGCGACGATCTGCTTATGCCCATGATTGTTACCCTTGGTGGTCTAGTAACCTTCTACACCATGCTCGGAGGCATTCGCGCGGTGATCTGGACGGACGTGACACAATTCTGCATCATGTTCTCGGGCCTTGCCGGCACTCTGCTCATCGCCTGGTGGAACGTGCCGGGAGGATTTACGGAGATTTTCCAGTGTGCCACCGAAGTGGGCGCGTCCTCGACGGCCGGTCTTGTGGCCGATACAGAAAATGTCTGGAAACCGCTGGGTGAGTTTTTCGCCACGCCGGTTACCGTGGTCGGCATTCTCGTGGCTGTTGTGGTCGCGCGGTTGGGAACCTATACCAGCGACCAGGTTATGGTGCAGCGGTTCCAAACGACCCGCTCCATTCGCGACGCGCGACAAGGTTTTTTCATCACTGCCGTCAGCGACACGATCTGGATGACGGCCCTGGCTATAGTCGGTTTGGCGCTGTTCGCCTACTTTCAACATCATGCAATACCTCCTGTAGTACAAGATAATCCCGACAACATTTTCCCTTATTTCCTGGGCGAGGTGTTTCCCATCGGGCTGACAGGCCTGGTGATCGCGGCGATTCTGGCGGCTTCGCTTTCGAGTATCGATTCGGCCTTGAACAGCCTCACGTCGGTTTTGACCGTCGATTTCTATAACCGCATCTGCCTGAATCGATCCCGGCCGGACGACACGTCCGACGAGAGGGAACAAAGACGCCAGATACGCGTTTCCAGGTCGATTACACTCTGCCTGGGTATGATAGGTACGGCGCTTTCCTGCAATGTTCACCGTCTGGGCACGATCTTCGAAATCGCCAACAAGCTCATCAACAGCTTTACGGGCCCATTATTAGGCGTCTTTCTGCTAGGCATGTTCACACGGCGGGCCAACGGTCCAGGCGTGTTTTTGGGGGGATTTGTGGGCACCGGGGTCACACTATTTGTAGTCCACCTCAGCAACATCGGCCAGGTAAGTTTTCTCTGGCCATCAACCTTCGGTTTACTCACAACGCTGGTCGTAGGTTATGTGGTAAGCATAGTTATGCAAAGCTTCTCACCTGCCCGACCGCAATGGACCTTTTCGGAAATCCTCTCCCGCATCGATCTGGAGGAAGAGCGGTGAGCACTCCTTATTCCATCACATCCACCGGTCATACAGACAAACAGTCGGCAACCGAGCCGCGAAACATAAATGATGTTCTGCGGAGCCATTGCGATTTTTGGGAGGGGAAAGGCCGCCTGATTCGCACCCGGCCTTATATGCCGGTTACCGAAGCCCGCGTACCGCTTGCCCGATGTGGTATCTCCGAAAAGGATATCTACCTCGAGCCCGACATGCTCGACCCGCGTGACTTCTTGCCCGACCGAACCAGCAACACTTGCCTCACCGACGGCGATGTATTTTCGATTCGTGGGCCGTATAAGATACCCTGGACCGAAGCCATAATGGGGTGCCCCATTAAGCTAGTTCCCCAGAGCGGCGCCAGTTGGGCGGAGAGTTGTTTAACGGATCTGTCAGACATTGAACACCTGAGGCTCAAGCACGACAATCCGTGGTTGCAGAAACTGGTTGATTTTACACAAGTGATATCGCAACGTCACACTGAGGACTACTGTGCCACCCACACCACTATGCGCGGTCCCATCGACATGGCCGACGCTTTGCTGGGTACCGAACGACTTTGCATAGCCATGCTGGACCAACCACGGCGGGTCCAAGCACTGCTGGAAATCTGCACCGAGGCATTTATCGAGATCGCCCGCTCGCAGTGGAAAGAGATCCCACCGATCCACGGCGGCTACGTTTGCCGATACGGTATTTGGGCACCGGGACACGTAACCCGCACCCAGGCCGACGCAGCTTCGATGCTCTCGCCCGAGTTGTACCGTCGTAATGTTTTGCCATTCGACTTAGAGGTGCTACGGGCATTTCCCTATAGCATCATGCACGTGCATTCGGCCTATCCGTACATTGCCGAACCATTTCTGAACGAACAGGACGTGCCGTCGGCCATACAGGTCGGCTACGATCAGCCGCCGTTTGGTCCCGGCATCGAGCAACTTTTGCCCACTCTGAGGCAAATGCTGCAGCGAAAACCGCTTGTGTTCCATGGCGTGGTAACACGACAGGAATTCGACCTGGTACACAGGGAACTGCCGGATAAAGGAATATTGTTGGATTTATTTTTGACCGATTGATTACCGGAGAGATTAGATGCTGGCCGCAGTTCTTAAGGATGTTAACAATCTTGTACTGGAAGAGGTCGCTAAACCGCAACCGGGTCCCAGGCAGATTGTCGTGGACGTAAAAGCTTGCGGGATTTGCGCCACCGACCACAAAGCGGTGCGCGGCAAGCGTGAGGTCGAGTTTCCCCGCATATTGGGACATGAGATTGCGGGCGTGATCGATACCGTGGGCTCGGCCACGAGCAAGTTCCGCCCCGGCGACGAGGTTATTATCTCGCCACGTGGCTATTGCGGGCTGTGCGAAAAATGCCGATTGGGCCTTTATCACTATTGCGAAGACACCTTTTCAACCGGCGGTGACGGCGGGAAGCGTTTTTTGCCGGGCGGGTTCGCTGAATACATGATGACCGACGAGCACAACGCCTTTATGAAGCCCGCCGGTCTCTCCTTCCCTGCGGCCGCGCTGACCGAACCGCTGGCAGGGGCCTGGAAAGGCGTGGCGCAGTACTCGAACCTCCGTATTGGTGAAGATGTAGTGGTGATCGGCACCGGCGGTATCGGTCTGTTGTGTCTGATGGTTGCCCACAAGGCCGGGGCCGGGCGGCTTATTGCCGTAGACGTTTCCCAACACGCCCGCGAAAATGCGCTGAAGTTGGGAGCCACGCACGCAATTGATCCCCAGGCGTGCAACGTCCGCGAGCAAGTCTACGGCATCATGCCTGACGGCCCAGACCTGGTAGTCGAAGCGGCCGGGCCGATCGAAGCGGTTGATATGATGTTCGCACTCTGCCGCCGCGGCACCCGCGTCAACCTCTTTGGCATCACCACACATGAGAAGTTCGCATTGGACGGCGGTTACACGCATTTCATTGAAACCCGCATGGACGCTTCCTTCAGCGTGACACCGCTTTCGATGATGCAATCGATCCGCTTGCAGGACCGCGGACTGATCGATCCCGAAAAGATCATTTCACACACATTCCCATTGGAAAACATCTCCGAAGCCATGGAAGTGATGGACCAGCCGCAACGAAACAAGGTAATGATCGTACAGGAGTAACTCCCCCGTCGTTCTGCAAGAACACAAAGTCCGCAAAAGAAAGAAACGCAAATGCAGCCCGTTCGTATTGAAGAGTCGACCCTGGAGGCCTTTATTGTCGAGGTGTTCACCCGCCTGGGAGTAACGCCGCTAATTGCCCGCCTTAGCGCTCGCTCCCTGCTCGACGCATCGCTGGCCGGCATCGATTCACACGGGATAGAATCGCTCAAGATGTACGTGACTCATTTGAAAGCCGGCGGGCTCGATGCAAAAGCCGAAACCAGCAAACTGCGAGGCAGCGGTAGCGTCGAGCTTTGGGACATGCAGCACGGCATGGCTCTGGCAGGCGCACGGATCGTCATGTCACATGCCATACAAGAAGCGCAAAAGACTGGCATCTACATGGCCACCTGCTGCAACGCCAACCACCTGGGCGCATGCGGTGTGTATGCGAAGATGGCGGCAGACGAAGGGCTGATCGGTATGGTTTCACAACAGGTTTCCGCGTTGCTGAGCCCTTGGGGAGGCCGCGACGCGAGGATCGGCACATCACCCTTTGCTTGTGTGGCGCCAGTGGAAAACGGCTTTCCTTTTTTCTACGATGCCAGCATGGCGGCCATCACACGCAGCCAAATCAATGCGTGCCGCCGCGACGGACGACCTTTGCCCGACGACGTGGCATTGGACGCCGATGGCAATCCCACCCGAGATGCCCAAG
>JAFGTN010000662.1 GCA_016934075.1 Pirellulales bacterium | reverse complement strand
TGTGCCCTCTTGGAGCGCCCCGCTCAGCAATCTCAATATGGCCGCATGGGGCGAACATACGGTAGGTACCGCCTCGACCGCCGCCGGCGCCGGTGTTTTGTATCCTTCGGGACTCGTCGGAAGTCAGACGTTGGCCGACTTTTCCGTAGTGCAAAATGCGGAAAACATGGGCGAAATAATCAACGATTTCGATCCGAACACTCCAGGCATCTACGACTTCAAATTGACTGCTTTTGCTCCGAATCTTAATCCTACTGCTGATGACAAACTAATCGTCTGGATGCAGGTTGATACGAGCATGGTACCCGAACCGACAAGCATCCTCATCTTCACGCTCTTGCCCGTATTTAGCATCGTCCTGGGGTGGCGCCAATGGCGCAAGGCATAACAAGGCTTTCATAGCAAAAATGCCCACGTATGTTTTGTCCGTGGGCATAACCAGCACGGCCAACTGATTAGCGACATCGGCGGCGGATGAATAGAATCGCTACGCTACCGAACAGCATCACTAGGACCGTTGGCTCTGGGACTATCTGCAAGATCAATGTGGGTGGTGTATCACCTGAGTGTTCCGAAGCCAAGAAGGTAATCCAATATCTTCCAGACGCTGGATGAAACGGTTTTTCAATCACGTTCCGATGGACACAAGTTATTCCAGCGGATTAAACAACAGACCGCTGAGCAACTTGGGATAGAAGTAAGTGCTTTTCGCCGGCATGCGTTCGCCGCCAATGCTGATCTTGCGGATATCTTCCACAGTGGCGGGCATAACCAGTGCTGCCAACGGATATTCACCCGTCTTCAAACCGTCCACAACTTCATCGACCAGATGCACGTAGTTCGGTTTGGGCAGGTCGGTGGCGCCCAACAAGGTATCGAGAATCAAGCGGTGCAGGATACTAACGCCCAGGGCCTGCCAGTCCTCGTTGTGATCGGTGGCCACTTGGGCCATCTTGGCACGGCCGGCGTCGGTCAACGAGGCCGTCACCCAGCGGTTGTCGCCGGATGCATAAAGCCCGATCGTGCCCTGATCGTCGGCCGTTACGATATCTTCCCATATTTCATGGGCCAGGTCGGGATCCTGGCCGACAGTATTGGTTTCGAAACAATCGCCCAATTTGGCGACGAGTTCATCGGCTGTCATCTTGGGCACGCCCGTAAAAAGCCTGTGCGTGGGCATCACAGCTAAACCCGGGTCTTCCATACCCACGCACATCATCAGCACATAATTGGCCGGATGGTCGGGTGTGAGCAGTCCCATGTCGTGGATCTGGTCGCGATAGTTGCAAGCCGTTTCGTAACGGTGATGCCCGTCGGCCACAAAGACCGGTTTAGGCCCCATAACGGCCGAAACAGCAGATATCACCGTGGGATCAGTGACCGGCCACATTCGATGCACAACGCCCAGGTGATCGGTGGCCTCCAGCGGTGTTTCGCCGGCAATAGACTTTTCCAGGATATTCTGCGCCTCGCACTCGGGGTCGGGATAAAGCCCGAAAATCTGGCTCAGGTTAGCCTTCGTAGTGGTGAAGAGCATCAAGCGGTCGGCCTTGGCCGCGGCGTGCGTCTCTTCGTGCGGAAAGACCTTTCCTTCGCCGAAACGCGAGAGCCGCTGCCGGCACATAAACCCGCGTCGCGTGTATTCCACGCCGGCAAAGGTGAATTGCTGGTGATAGACGTACAAGGCGGGGTCGGCTTCGGTGAAAAGCACACCCTCGCTCTGCCAGTTCTTCAAAAAACCTGCCGCGCGGCTATAGCTATTATCCTCGGGCGTATCGCCCGGCTCCTTGCGGTTAAGGATCAGTCGCACAGAGTTACAAGGATGTTTCCTGTAAAGCTCATTTTGCATCTCGGGAGAGATCACATCGTAGGGTGGCGCGATCACATCACTCAACGATCCCACATGGCCCAAGTCATAACGAATTGCACGAAAAGCTTCAATCTCCGGCATCTTCTCTTCCTTGTCGTCCCCAAAAAGGCGACCGTAAATATTGTTAGCCCATCACCATGAACTCGATACCCAACCCCTGCCCTCTGCCCTCTGCCCTCTGCCCTCTGCCCTCTATCAATACCGATAATGATCCGGCTTGAAAGGACCGTTGACCGGGATGCCCAGATAATCCGCCTGTGTTTGCGTCAGAGTGGTCATCTTCACACCCAGTTGCTCCAGATGCAAGCGAGCAACCTCCTCGTCGAGCTCCTTGGGCAACATGTGTACGCCCAATGTGTATTTTTCGGGCTCGGTCCAAAGCGCGATTTGCGCCAGCACCTGGTTGGTGAACGAGTTCGACATCACGAACGAGGGGTGGCCCGTGGCGCAACCCAGGTTTACCAGGCGGCCTTCAGCCAGGAGGAGAATCGAATGGCCGTCGGGGAAAGTGTATTTATCAACCAGCGGCTTGATGTTGGTTTTCTCGATACCCTTGTATGCTTGCAGCCCGGCCACGTCGATCTCCAGATCGAAGTGTCCGATGTTACACACTATGGCGTCGTTGGGCATCTGGGCCATGTGATCGGATAGGATGACGTCGCGACAACCGGTCGTGGTAACGAAGATATTGCCCTGCGAGGCAGCGTCTTCCATGGTGACTACCTCGAAGCCTTCCATGGCCGCTTGTAAAGCACAGATTGGATCGATCTCGGTTACCAGCACACGCGCGCCATAAGAACGCATGGAATGGGCACAGCCCTTGCCCACATCACCATAGCCGCAAATGACCACAACCTTGCCGGCGATCATCACATCGGTGGCACGCTTTATGCCGTCGGCCAGCGACTCGCGGCAACCATAAAGGTTGTCAAACTTGCTCTTTGTGACCGAATCGTTGACATTGATTGCCGGAACAGCCAGTTCACCCTTCTCGTGCATCTGATACAGGCGGTGTACGCCCGTAGTGGTTTCTTCCGAAAGACCCTTGATATTCGGCAGAAGGTGCTTAAATCTGTCTTCGTGAACCATGGCCGTAAGGTCACCACCGTCGTCGACAATCAACTCCAGCGACTTGCCGTCGGGGAAATACAACGTCTGCTCGATGCACCAATCATAATCCTCGTCGGTCTCGCCCTTCCAGGCGTAAACCGGAACGCCCGTGGCAGCAATAGCTGCGGCGGCGTGGTCCTGAGTCGAAAACTTGTTGCAACTGCTCCAAGTCACCGACGCGCCAAGTGCGGTCAACGTCTCTATCAGCACGGCCGTCTGGATCGTCATGTGCAGGCAGCCCGTCACATGGGCGCCGCTGAGCGGTTTCGACTTGCCGTATTTATTCCGCAGGGCCATCAGGCCTGGCATTTCGTTTTCGGCCAGGCCAATTTCCTTGCGACCCCACTCGGCCAGCGAAATATCAGCTACTTTGTACGGCAATTTGGTTTCTACGTCGGCCATCTGCTTGTCTCCTGAATGTCAAAATACGCTATGTTCGTGTGCACGAACGATTCATTTCTATTTCTATTATAGGCGCACACCTCTTGCGCGAACGCATATCATACGGCTTAAACCCCTCATTTGACAAGGGGATACTAATTAGCCTCTCGTGCTCGACATGCTTGACTAGTAATGAACAGCGTAGACATAACGATCCGCACCCCCCATAGTCACCAAACTCCTCCCGATATTCGATGTAAATAATCAAATTTTCAGGGTAGAATTT
>JAFGTN010000661.1 GCA_016934075.1 Pirellulales bacterium | reverse complement strand
GGTTAACCACTCCAGGTGTCTTGAATTATTAACCGGTTGCAGCAGTCGGTCCAACAACACAAAAAACATATGAAATATAAAAGATGTTGCACATCTTTTATATTTCATATAGGCCTAAGTGCCGTTTTTTCAGAAAGTGCAGGTAAGTTGTCAAGCGTTAATAATTGGACTTTTGCAAAATTGCGAGTGAATAAGCTAAATCACGCATCTATCCGATACGTAGCATGACACTTGGGTGTTTCCCAGAGGCGAACCTCGACCACCGGTAGGCTGGCCTCGGCGGCCTTTTCAAAGATAATCCGTGCGATATTCTCCGCCGTGGGATTTTTTTCGATCAAATAAAGCGGTTCACCCAGCTTTTCCAGTGGCCCCACAGCCGGATCGTCATTCCGTAAAATCATGCGGTGATCGAGATTATCCTCCACCCACTGATTGACGACCTGTTTGATCTTACCAAAGTCCAGAACCATCCCCTCGGGGTCTAGATCGGCCGCCTCGAAACTAACAAGCACTCGGGCATTGTGACCGTGCAAATGCTTGCACTTGCCCTGGTGATCCAGCAACCGGTGCCCGTAACAAAAGTTGAATTCTCGTGAAACCTGAAACATTGTCTTCTGTCCTCTATCTTCTGTCCTCTACTTGCTCCCAAACCGCGGCATATTCAGTCGGGTCGTCCATACCGGCTGCCGCGAAAGCCTCGATTCGCTCGGCACACTTGTTGCAATGACCGCAATGTAGTCCATCTTTAGGCGCAATGCATGAAAACGTAAGCTCCAGAGGCAAATCCCGCCCCAGCCGCATCAGGTCAACTTTATTATACGAGGCAAATGGGAGTTTCAATTGTACCTCCGAATCACCCCCCAAATTATTCACGCCGCAATTTATTATCACCTGCAGATTCTTGAAATAATCCATCCCGGCATCCTCGAAAGGGCTGGTTCCCAGCAGTCCCAGACAGAGTTCATTCACACCATGCAATTGACACCAAATTGCTGCCTTAACGACCAGCAAAACATTCCTGCCCGGTAAAAAGACTGCCCGATCTTCGCTATCGCTTTGCGGCGTGCCATGTCCGGTGGTGCTCCAATGACCGTTGTAGAGATCCTCCAGCGGCAAGTCCAACACAACCAGCGGCGCCAACTCCGCATAATCTTCGATGTGCCTTTCGCGCAAAACATCCAGAAATCGGCACAATGCCGAAAGTTCCGCCTTCTGCCATATCAGGCCGGATCGGATGAAAAACGGTTGAACGTGTCTTCCCTCGCCCAAGAGTTGACCCACCAGGATGCTGCTGTCAAGCCCTCCGCTGAGTAACACACCCACAGTCGAACGGTCTTGCCGCAGGGCATCTTTATGTGTAATCATGCAGTACTTAGTGTGTATTTATCAGGAAGACCGGTCTTGCACGAGGGGGGCGAAGACGTTAGACTCCCGCGCCTTTTCAGCAAGCGCGGATGCCACCACATTTACCACCCGAAGAGGTGGTTTAGTGACTGTTTCTGCAAACATATCATTATTGTATGCCAACTGATTTTGGGAAACCCCCTCAGTCGAGCCGTTTATTGCTTGAAAAATCAAACGAGGCTCTTAGAATGGAAATTAGGGTCTCGGCACTTTAGGTCTTTAGGGTGAATTATGAAGACGATTTTGCTGGGAGCCCTGGCGGGCGCTTTGGTTGTGGCCACCGGATTGATTGCTTTTCCTGAAAACGGTGAGGCTCAGGTCCGACCACCTTATGTGCAACGTCCCGCAGGTTCAAACGACGGGCTGATAGCTTTGTCGGAGACGGTGGATGGACGCTACCAGCAGGTAACCGTAATAGATCCACTCTCGCACTCGATGTGCGTTTACCACATCGATTTTACCAGCGGAGAGATTGCACTGCGAAGCGTTCGAAAAATCCATTGGGATATGCAGATGACGGACTTCAACGGCACCAAGCCTTTGGCCAGCGAAGTGAAGACGTTATCTCAGCAATGAACGTCGGTAGTAAGAAGAGGTCCGCGAGATGGCTCAAAAATTCTACAACGTCGCTAAGGCAGCCGAGGTGCTCGGTGTCAGTCCGGCCGAAGTCAATGAATTGCGCGAAAACCAGAAATTGCATGGATATCGTGACGGCGCCGACTGGAAATTCAAGGCCGAAGAGGTCGATGAAATGGCCAGTCAAGCTTCGAATGGAGCCTCTGACGGCGAAGAAGATGTGCTCGTAACGGAACTCGAACTGGGAGTATCCGATCCCGGTGCTTCCGGCACCGTCATTGGTCCCCCGCCCGTCGAACTTGATGATATTGACGAAGATGCCGCGGCCGCCGATACGGAACTCAAATCCGAGCAGCCCAAAGACGCCGTCGATTCGGCCGTCAACGGGTTTGAGGAGTTGGAGTTTACCTTCGACGACAGCCAACTCGATCTTGCATCCGGCTCGACGGGCAGTTCGCTTGCCGGCGGTTCCACGCCCGGTTCTGAAATAGACCTCTCGGCCGAGGCTTTGGACGATGATGATCTCGTTCTCGGTGGAAGCAGCACTAGCGGTAGCGACCTCACTCTCGGCGGCGACAGCGGCATCTCCTTGATCGATCCCGCCGACAGCGGCCTCTCCTTGGAAGAACCACTGGACTTGGCCGACGGTAGCGGTGATTCGCTGGCCCTGGGCGAAGATTCCATGCTGTCGCTCGACGAGGTCAGTACCGGTGGTTCGTCGTCCGACGAGGCCGGCGATTCCGATTTCACGCTCACCCCTATGGATGAGGTCCTCGACGACGACGGCCAAGAGAGCGATTCACAAGTTATTGCGTTGGACACGGAAGAGCCCGAAGAGCTGGAATTGATCGACGAGGGCATGCCGGCCATGCTCGACGAGGAACCGGCAGTCGACCTGGTCGATGTTTCCGGTGCCGCAGCGCCCCTGGAAACGGCCGGAGTTGCGGACTTCGGCGCGGCTGTCGTTCAAGACACGGCCGTACCCCAAACCCAAATCGCCGGTGCAGCCACCGTAATGTCAGAAGCGCCCTATTCAGGCCTCAACATAGCATCCCTGGGATTCTGCTGTGTCCTGCTGGCACTGGTCGGCATGATGATGTACGACGTAATGCTCAACATGTGGAGTTGGAACGGAGTACATTCGTTCAACAGTCCCCTATTGAGTTGGTTGAGTGGAATGTTGGGGTAATAGAGGTATGAGGTGTGAGGTATGAGGGGGGCGCACTTACCGAATACTAATATTTGTCAAACACTAACCCGAAGCGCAAGCGAAGGGCCTGATATCCGGTACATTTCACCTCAAACCTGACACCTAACATATTCGAAAGGAATCGAATCATGATAGCCAAGGATCGGCTACGCGATAATCTGCGCGTCGCTCTATCTGTCGCGTTTCTCGTTCTACTTCCGCCCACCATCGGCTGTGTGGTGCCCAAAGCTAAATACGCCGCCTTGGAAACTCAGAATCGCGCGCTGCTCGCACAAAATCGGGCTCAACTGGCCGAGATCGAGAACCTCAACGTACATGCCCGCAATACCGAAGATCAATTGCGACGTACCGAGGAGAACCTGGCCATGCTCGAAGAGGCCGATGGTTTGGACCGTCGCCAATTGGAAAACTACAAGGCCGAGCGCGAAGAGATGCAGCGCCAGTTTGCCGGTTTGACCGCCGGTCGTGGACACCTCTCGCCGGAAGTCAGCCGGCGGCTGGCCGACATTTCCAAACGTTACCCCAGCCTGGTTTTCGACCCGCAGACCGGCATAGCCAAGCTGGACACCGATATCCTTTTCGATAGCGGCTACGACGAGCTCAAACCCGGCGCCGACGAACTGCTCTCCGAAGTGGCAGACGTGCTGAAAACACCGGAAACCGCCGATTTGAAACTAATGGTTGTTGGGCACACCGACGACCGCCGCATGGCGAAGCGACCGGCTCGCGATAAATTTCCCACGAATTTTCACCTCAGCACGGCCCGTGCCGTGGCCGTGGCCAAAACGCTGGAACGCTTCGGCATAAATTCTGACCGCATGGGTGTGGCCGGTTTCGCCGAACATCAGCCCATCGCGCCCAACGTCTCGCCGGCCGATCGGCGAAAAAATCGTCGCGTGGAACTTTTTGTACTGGCGCCCACGGTTCCGGTAATCGGTTGGACCGAAACAATACCCAGTATGTATTGACTTGTAGAGTGCACTTTCGACTCTTCGACGCACTCGTAGCTGGATTCGCAAGAAGTCAGTCCAGAAGTGGAAAACGCACTCACACTGACGCCTCACGTACGCAAATCCCGGAAGAACAGCTACAAACAGCGACTAAAGGAACTGTTGCGCATACCCCACTTGGCGGGCTCGCCCTGTTACGCCTCTTGCTTTCACCCTATAATACATGAACGGGTGACAGAAGGTGACCCGAAGATTTGTGGTGCGTCACGGACGCACCCTACAGACACTCAAACCCACCCCCTGGTAAACAATGCCACGGCCCACCACGAGCCCTTCCCGCTGCCCATTTCCGCTGAATTTGCTGCTTGGCGTTCTCGCTTTTCTCGGTTCCTCGGCTTTAGCTACGATCGTGATCGCCACCAGCGCTACCGTCCTGGCATGGGCCACCCTGCTCGAAAGTCGCTGGGGCACGCCTGCCGTACAGTTCGGCGTCTATCAATCGGCCTGGTTCGCCGCACTTATGGGGATCTTGGGCATCAACGTCCTGGCCGCGACGCTTACCCGCATCCCCTGGCGGAAAAAACAAACCGGTTTCCTCCTCGTCCATGCC
>JAFGTN010000660.1 GCA_016934075.1 Pirellulales bacterium | reverse complement strand
GGGGCTTCTACGGCGAGTTCTTTCCGCCTACGCCGCAGATTCCCGGTGCCGTCTCCACGGGTATAACCAGCGAGTCGATTCTATCACGAAGCGGATTTGCAAACGAGTATGATATGCCCATCGTGGGCTGGGTGCTCTGGCTGATGACAGAACAGGTGGGCTCCGATGTGAGTACCGGGAAAAGTAACACGAAATAACATGAAATAGTTTCTCAACAAAAGGATATGATTCATGAAAACCTACCAAAAAACCGTTTGCGTCTTACTGTTTGTCTTGGCTTGTGCGTGCAACCTTCCAGCCGCTACTTTTGATCCGGCCGCCAAGGACTATACCGGCAATAAGGGTGCGACCATTTACGTCTCGAAACAGGGAGACAACTCCGATGGCAGCAGTTGGGCCAAGGCCTTCACAACGATTCAGGCGGGCCTTCAGGCTGTACCCGACGACAAAGGCGGACATCGCGTGATTATCCGGCCGGACACTTATGCCGAGGCTAATCTATATCCAAGCCACAAAGGCGCCGCCGGTTCGTATTGCGAAATCGTGGGCGACGCGCACGGTCGATACGGCTCCGGCGCCAAAGGCTGGGTAATTATCGACAGTGGTTGCCCCGGCGTGGCCGTGCGGACCGACCACACCAAACCTACCGGTAACCCCACCTGGAAAATTATCAAATCCGACAAACCTGAGACCGGTTTGAAGTGCGTGGATTGGTGGGGCAACTTCCGCTGCGAGCCGCATTTCTCCGGTGTTGGCTGGGACCGCTGGATTCTTCGCGACTTGTATTGGACCGGTTCGGAAGGTGGCGGCTGGGACATCACCAGCGAAAAAGGGGCAGAATTTACGGCTATTGTGGAGGGCTGTGTGGGCATCGGCCGTTTCGCGGGCACCTGCGTAATGGCCCACTGCCCCCGTAAAGGCGAACCGGTCACTTTCCGCAACAGTTGGTTCATGAATCTCGATTGGTGGGGCGATGCCGGTGCTTTATATGTACGTGGAGAAAGCAAAACAATGCCCGAAATACCGCACGCGGTGCTGGAAAACTGCACGCTTATCAGCCCCGACAACGCGATCCAGGCGGGGTATCCGGGTGTCGACGATCTATGCAGTCGCATCAAGCTCAAAGACTGCCGCTTGATCGTTTTGAACTTCTCGCAACCCCACGGCACGCCGTCGTCGGGCATAATCTGTTGTGGCTGCAAGGACGGCAAACAGCTTCATATTGATTTCGAGGACTGCTCGCTGATGGGATTCAAGGTGTTTGGAACCCGAGCCGGCCAAGTATCATATACCACGAAGGGCGACGTCGAGGCCTATGTCCAGTTTGCACAGCCGACTCCCAAGGGATTCAAGCGGCTTGGGTTATGGCCGGTAGAGTTGATCAAGTCGCTTTCGCCGCCGGAACCGGGAGAGATGGCGAAGCACAAGTAGAGTACGTGGACTAAGAAGAATATTATGAAACTGTTTATAGACTTATCGATAAGCCCTTCCCAATTGTCGCGAGGTGGTCGATAATGTGGCAACTGGTGTAGAGCCTAAATTTTAGCGAGGAAATGATTCATGGGTGAGAACGGAAAACTGCGTGGTAAGCGGGCCTTAGTTACGGGTTCGGGAACCGGTATCGGACGTGAGATCGCATTGCATTTTGCCCGCGAGGGAGCCGATGTTGCCTTGCATTACGCTCATAGCAGCGGGGGGGCCGAATCGGCAGTGCAAGAGATCCAGGCCATGGGTCGAAAAGCGGCTGCGTTCAAGGCCGATTTTGCTTCAGATAAGGAGCCGCTGGTTTTGGCCGAGAAGGCCCTTGAACTCTTGGGCGGGATCGACTGCCTGGTAAACAATGCGGGCATCACTTTCAACAAGCCGTTTATGAAGGTCAGCAGCGAACAGTTCGACTGGATCTATAACGTGAACGTGCGAGCGCCGTTTTTGTTGACCCAGGCCGTGGTGGAAGACATGCTCACGCATGGCGGCGGGGCGATTTGTAATATCACCTCGATACACGGCGTGCAGGGCGCGCCGGAACACTCGGTCTATGCCGGTACCAAAGGCGCGATCATAGCACAAGCCCGAGCGCTTTCCGTCGAACTGGCGCATAAGGGTGTGCGCATCAACGCCGTCGCGCCGGGATGTGTTCCCGTCGAGAACTATCAGAACGTGCTGCCGGATTACAGCAAGGACGCCATCGATGAGATGGCAAAGACGTCGATACCCGTGGGACACACGGGCACGCCTCTGGATATCGCCCAGTTGGCGGCCTTCCTCTGCTCGGACGAAGCCCGATTTATCATCGGTCAAACGATTGTCGCCGACGGTGGAACGACTTCACTGATGTCGCTGATTTCCGATTTCCGTAACGAGTCGACGGCCCGATTTGGGAAGGGGTATGTACCGGGGATTTGAGGTAGGACTTAGACATAAGATGTAAGACATAAGCCTGTAGGGTGCGTCTCGACGCACCACGAACAACCAGCAAACCGTTGGTACGTCAAGACGCACCCTACTTCTCCTAAACCATCAACAAAAGAGGTATCGTATGACAACCGCACTGGGTTTTATTCTGGTCGCCGTCGCCGGCTTGATCATGGGCAGTTCCGTCTGGCCCTACAAGCTGATGCGCAAATACCAGTTCGAACACTGGTGGTTCGTAGGTATGTTTACGGGGTTGATCGTTCTGCCTTGGGGTGTGACGTTGCTGTTTTGCCACAACCCAATCGAGTCGATCTCGGCGATACCGATAGAGGCCATAATATACGGTAATCTTTTTTCGATAGGATGGGGAATCGCCAACACGCTTTGCGGTGTCTGCTTCATGCGTATCGGCGTGGCTTTGACCGGCGCGATTCTATCCGGCTTGGGCGTTTCTGTTGGTGCTATAGTACCGATGATTTTTAAGGGATCGGGCCTGTTTTCCAGCGCGGCGTCCATCGACTCACCGGCCGGATTGACAGTATTGTTCGGCGTGTGCGTGGTGCTCTTGGGCGTGGTGGTGGCTTCCTTTGCCGGTTTCGGACGGGATCGTATTCTTAAGAAACAAGAGTCCACATCCGGCGGATTCGCCGGTGGGCTGATAATGGCCGTTGTGGCCGGCATTTTATCGTCGTTTTGTGCTTTTGTGTTCGTCTATAGTCAAGCCCCCATCGTGGCCAATATGAGCCACGTCAACCCGGATTCGACCATCGATGTAACAATCGATGGAACTGCCAAATCATATCAAGTCGATTCGGAAGGCGAAATTAAAATCGAGGGAATCGAAGCGGTTGTTGTTGGCGGGATGTCGGCACAAAAAGCGTCGGAGAAAATCCAAGCCGCCTTTGCTACTGGAGCCGCGTCAAAAGAGGTGGAGGTCCAAGTCGCCACGGGCTCGATCGCCGCAAACATATCCGTCTGGGCGCTAGCCATGTTAGGCGGAGCCGGCGTCAATCTGGGCTACGCCATTTACCTGATGGCCAAAAATAACTCCTGGAGTGTTCTATTTGCTAATCCCAAAGAAGCGGCCCTGGCCTCGTTGATCGGAGTGGGTTTTTGCACCGCCGTATCGCTGGTCGGTACCGGCATGCTGCTCTTGGGCACGCTGGGCGCATCGGTCGGGTGGGGAATCCAGCAAGCCATGCAAATGACCGGTTCGCAAGGCCTGGGATTCATCAGTGGCGAATGGAGGGGCGTACACGGCAAGCCTCGCATGCAAATGTATGCGGCGATTGCCATACTGATCGTGGCTTCGATTATTATGGCCTATGGAAACTCGTTGGTGTAATCATGAATACTCAATTAATCGATACGTTAAACGCCGTTGGCAAGCCGACCGAGACCTTCGAAAGCCCCGACGGTAGTCGCGCCCTGCTGTTGCCCTACGGTGGCCGGATTCTCGGTCTATTCGCGCCTGATAGCGATGAGAATTTCTACTGGACGCATACGGCACTGCAGTCGAAAGAAACGGCGGCCGATTTTTATGATTCCGACGAGTGGCATAACTCGGGTGGTGATCGCACCTGGCTGGCGCCTGAAGTTGACATATTCTTTCCCAACTTTCCCATAACTGACCCCTACTTTCAACCGCGGCAACTCGATCCGGGAAACTACGAGATTGAACGAGGAGCCGGTGGTGCGTTAAGGATGGTCAACCGTCTGCGGCTGATGCTTTCACGCAGCAAGCGGGAAGTCGCTGTGCGGATTGCTAAGGAAGTCGGTCCGGCGGCCAATCCCTTGCGGCACGAGGCAATCGCCGCACGAACACCCGGCACAGAATACGCCGGTTATACGTTGCGTACCTCGTTGTATTGGGAAGACGACAATGAGACTGACGAGATGCCGGTGGGATTGTGGAACCTGGTGCAGATGCCGCACGGTGGTGATCTTTTGATGCCGACGCATGTTCGTGCGGTGCCGAAAATATATTTTGGCCGGATCGAAGAGGAAGATTTGATCGTTGACGACCACCTGGTTCGCTACCGTATGCGGGCCGAGGGTGAGCACAAGTTGGGTGTGCGGGCCGTGGCCGTGACCGGACGCGTAGGCTACTTGTATCGCGCTGGAGATGATCGATGGTCGTTGATCGTGCGAAACTTCTTCGTCAATCCTTCGGGCGAATATGTTGACGTTCCATGGGGCGATACTGAAGATATGGGATATTCCACCCAGGCCTGCAACGTGAACAGCCAACTGGGAAGTTTCAGCGAACTCGAGTATCATGTGCCGGCAATCGGTGGCGCGTCGGGGCAGAATAGTTGCGAAGACGCGGCTGCCGTGTGGGCCTTTCGCGGGCCGTTGGACGAGATACGTCTGATCGGCAAATCACTTTTAACGACAAACTGTTAGCCCAGCCGCTTGCGGCGGCTAGAAAATAGTAACATTATTGGAGACGCAACGGAATATGAAAGTAGATTTATCAGGCAAAGTGGCGCTGGTGACGGGAGCCGCGCGTGGTATTGGGCAGTCGATAGCCGATATGATGACCGAGAACGGTGCCCGAGTCGTATATACGGATATCATTCCGATCGAGACCAACGTTTTGAATTACCGGGCCATGACCATGGACGTCCGCGACGAAGCCCAGGTCAAGGAAGTCGTTGCCGCTATTGTAAAAGAATTCGGACAGATCGACATTCTGGTGAACAACGCCGGTATTAACACGCTGCATCATCGTGTGCCAATCGATGAATTCCCGCGAGAAGAATGGGACAAGATCCTGGACGTGGATCTGACCGGTCTGTATCTTGTGAGCAAGGAAGTCGGCGCGGTGATGCGGCTGCGTGGTGAAGGTCGGATCATCAACATCGCCTCGGTGGTAGGACTGGTACCCTTGAGATTACAATGTGCTTTCGTAGCGGCCAAGGCAGGTGTTGTGAACCTTACAAAGTCGATGGCCATGGAATTGGGCTCGGCGGGCATAAATGTCAACTGTATTGCTCCCGGTTCGATATTGACCGAAGGCACCAAAGACTTGTTCTACGGCGAAAACGGCAAGTTCAAGGAATCGGTACAGAGCCTGATCGACCACATTCCCCAGGGCCGGCCTGGTCGTCCCGAGGAGATCGCCGCGGCCGCACTGTTTTTGGCCGCGCCCGAGGCCAGCTATGTCAACGGTGCCATATTAACCGTCGACGGCGGATGGTTGGCCGGATATGTACGAGATTTTTAGTTAAATAAACACACCATCATTTAATCACACAATCATTAGAAAGAATTATCAAATGGCAAAAATTACTGTATTCAAAGGCTACGGCGACGATCACATACCCACAGTTCCCAAGCCGGAAACACCTGTAGACCCCATGATCGTCAATGTCCAGGACGGCGTGCCGGTGGCATATCCGGGCTGTCACGGACTTGGCGTTCGAGTAGTGCATCCGGTCAACTCCAAGGCACCCGCCAAGAATTTGGGACTGGTGCTGTTTTACCTGCCGCCGCATGTGGTCCTCGAGCCGGGCTCGCACGAGACGGAAGAGACCTATGTGATCATGGAAGGCAGCGGGCGGATGACGTTTGCGAATTATCAACGCGATGTGAAGAAAGGCGATTTCGTATACCTGCCGCCTTGGTGCGTTCACGGTGTGGAAAACACGGGCAACGAGACGTTGGTCATCATGGTGGTTACTTCACCGCCGAATCCGTAGGATTTATTTATTCGACCACGCCTCGCCGCTTTTGAGATCACGGCCGATCCGCCGGCTCTTCTCGCCGGAGCGAACGTTGATTTCAACGCGGTCTTTGCCGGGCTTGAAGTCTGTTGAGAGCTTCGCCGAAACCTTCGGCCGCGCCGTGCCGCGATAGGGATGAATGACGGTCAGGAATATTGCCGGTGCTGCGTGGGAGTGTCGATAATAGAAGGCCTTTCGTGGTTTACGGTGGCCGTATTTCCAGGCATGCCAACCTTCTTCCTCATGCATGGTGACGGGCGCGGCGGGATCTTGCCAGACGAGTACGTTGGCATCGTCGAATTTTGTCGTGGCCCAATGCTCGGGCGTGTTGATTTGTGCGTCGCCCGGTGCTAGCTGGAAATGTAAATCTAAAGTGCCTTTGGCGGTGACCTTTACACCGCCTACGGCTTCGTCAAGAAGGACGAAAAACTTTTTATCGACAAACCACACAGTGCGACGATGGATCAGATTGGTGTAGGAAGGATTTTCGACAACGAGTACGTCCAATTCCGGCGAAGTCTTCCAGAGCAGATGTTTGCCGTCGACTCCGGTATTCTTCCCGTCAAGGGTGAGGGTTTGGTGTACGCGAGTTTGCCGGTGCCAAGTGCGGCTCTCGGGATCGTGCCCGTAGGTGTAAAAGCCCGTGTCGGGCATCAACCAGCGTCCGAAGGCGTAGAACTCGAACGTGCCGTTGTCGTTCTGGTCGTGCCCGCTGATGGCCGGCGGGGCGCAATGCAGGGTGAAGTATATTTGTTCGGGCCCCCAATCGTCGCGCATCACGTAGATGCCAGCCTGGGGGAAGACATAACTCTTTTGTTCGGGCAGGTGTTTGCGATCGAGCTTTGCCCTGGCGGCGTATTTGGGATCGTCGAGGAGGTGAGTGGCCTCAAGCAATCTGGAATACAGGGTCCAGTCGCTTCGGTCCTGCGAGGTGGCAACCGAACGTGAGGCATCGCCGAACATGGGCCCGGCCAGTTCCGGTGTGGCGATGGCGAAGATGTAGTCGTACATCTTGCGAATTCTTTGCAGGTATTCGTCGGGCACATCGATGCCTTGGGCTCGGGCCTGTTCTAGAATATAGACCGCGTCGTCGAGCACGCCTATGTGATATCCGAACGACCATTCGCGTTGCACGCCATCGCTGGTAGTTTGTGCCAGGAAGTTATCGTAAGTTCGTTTGATTGCCAGTTCCATCCAGCGTCGCGAGTCGCTAAACTCGGGGAACGTGGAGCAGATTTGCACAAAACCACGCTGTTCGAAAACTGCCTTGTTGTGCACCTTGCCCATGGGCAGGAGTTCCGTTTTCCGCTGGTGATCGTACATACTTGCCAGCAGCGTTGCCAGGAACTCGGGTGTGAAAGACTTTCCGTGGACTATAACGGGAAAGGCCATGCAAATCAACTCGGCTCGGACGCCGGTCTGGATGTCGAGCCAGGCGAAACCGCGCCAACTCTTGTAGACGGGATGAGTCTTTTCGCGTTTTTCCAAGGGGTGTTTGGCTATCCAATCGGACGTTAGTTCGACAAAAGCCTTGGCGTATATCTCGTCATGTGTCGACCGATAGGCGGATGCGAGAGGACGGGCCCAATAAAAGCGGTACATTGCGGCAACCCATTCGATGTCACCGCGCGGATCCCATTCCCAGTCGACCTCTTTGCCGTAATCGGCCGAATCGTATGGCCCCCATTGAAAAATGTGCTTGCACACATTGTCAGCATTATTTCTAAGTGATCGCGGCAGCTTATTGTCGGCCGGCGGCAGCGGAAATTTTTTGTGGTAATAATCCAGCAGCGCCTTCAAAGCGGCCGGGCGGTCGCCTTGCTGGCATGCTTGCCTGACCTTTTCAAGCCCCGGACGGGAAAGATCCAGCTTGTCCAGAACTTGATCGGGATTCAGCGAGCGTAGATCGTCAGCGGCGTTGGCGTTGCCGGCGAGAACTATGATGGAAACAATGACAACTACACAAAGAATACGTTTAGACATCACGGTTTCTCCTTGTGCCGTGTTGAAAATGGCAATACCCACGGAAGAATAAATATAATCGGGCTACTTTCCCGACATCTTCTTGGCGTGTTCCACAAATGCTTTTTCGAATGCTGCGTGGATACGGTTCGGGGCGGCGTGTCCCATCTTGGGCTCGTTGATGACCTGTTTCTTGCCTTGGAGTTGGTTGTAGGCGGCGTAGCAGGTAGTGGCCGGACATGTTGCGTCGATGAAGCCCACGCTCATGATGGCGTCGGCCTTGGCGCGTGAGGCCAGATTAACGCAGTCGATATAGCGACAAGCTTGCAGGGCCTTGGGTTCCGGTTTTCCGTCGGGGCCGTTGGGCACGATTTTCGGCCAACCGGCGATGCGGCCGATGGCTCCGCCGCTGTGATCGCAAATGGCGGGCACGCCGGAGGCGATGAACGTGACTCGATCGTCCAGCCCGCCGGCCGCCAGCGCCTGGCCGCCGCCTTGACTGTGGCCGACGACAATCATCGTTTTACCGTCCCACTGGGGCTGCGCGGTGAGGAAATCGATGGCCCGTATCAGTCGCATGAACATGCCGACGAAGTAGACCTTATTTCGGTCCTCGCGTCCACGATGACGATAGTTCTGCAAGTCCGTGTTGCTGAGATTAGTATAATATGATGCTGGTTTTCCGTTGGGGATGCCGTGGGCGTTGATGTCCATCGAGAGCATGCCCAACCGCATGGCCTTTTGCGCGTTGCCCAGTCTGGATGAACACACGCCGGCGCCATGTACCCAAAGTATGGCCGGCAGGCTCTTGGGTTTGGCGTCCTTGGGTCGACCAAAATAGCCCGAAACAGGCGCGCCGCCCGGGCAGTTGATCTGAACGTCGAAGCATTCCATCTTGGGGCTGCCCGAGTCAACAGGAGTGAGTTTCGGTTCCATGGGCATGTCGGCAACTTCTTTTTTTCGGGCTGCCCAGAACTCGTCGAAATCGTCAGGGACGGGCATGCTCGGTTCGATCTTTTCGGGCGAGATGGCCGCGCCGGCAATGGCCGTAGCTGCTCCCGGTGCTTTCTTACCATCGACCGTCTTGGGTCGATAATAAACCGTGCATCGCAGGAAACCGGGCTTTGCCATGCGGCCTGTGATGACAGCCGGCTTGGTACCGAGTTCAACCTTGCCTTCGCCGAGTTTATTGAGACCGTCTTCATTGAGAACGTATCGGACCGTGCCCGTGGTTACCGGTTTTTTATCGGAGGAGATACTGACGATAAATTTGACATCTTCGCCCATTTTGTAAATAGCATTGGGATGCTCGGTGTTGACATCCAGCTTGACCGAGGCTGCCAGGGCGACTGCCGGCAGCATCAGGCATAGGAGGGTGGTTGAAAAAAGACGCAAAGACGGTTTCGACAACATGGTGGGGATCCTAGTGGGGTTGTGGGGTGAGAAACAGTTTAGTCCGGTCATTGATGACCGACTCGAACTCCCAGCCTACCACAAGCGCATGGTTGCGTCAATCTATGCGAATCGAGGGCCAGGATGTTACTTGTTGCAGAGTAATCTGGGGTGGCAATGCTGCTTGTCAGCCAGAGTTTTTCGAGTGTTTCAAGTCGGTACTGTCTGCTTGACCCTCGACAAACACAATCCCGAACGGTTCCAGCGTGATTTTAACCGTGCCATCGGCTGTGATGGTTTCCGGCAGAGCTGTTTGAGTTTTGCCGTGAATTTTTTGGAGTTTGTAGGTGCAATTGACACCTTTGGGTATTTCCCAGTCGCGGCGCGGTGAGAACTCGAATGATTGGGGCTTGTCGGCCGGATTGCGGAGCACGAGCGTGGCCTTGTTGGGTCTCCAGGCGGCGAAGCCGTAGATTTGAGCCTTGCCCGGATCTCCGCCGATCCAATGTGTATCGACCAGAACATCGGAATTGGCTCGCGACCATTTGGCGGCCTTGGCCAGTTCGTCCCACATTCCGGGAGTCAACAGATGTGGGCTGATGTAGAGTTCCTGCAAGCCCGTACCGCAGCCGAACATCATCCAGGTTTCGTCGATAACGGACTTTTCGTCGCGGGGCATCTTGGCCGGTTCGTGACGCTCACCAATACAAAGACCGTGGAACATGACCGAGTTGAGAGGGTAGAGCGGTCCGCGTAGGACTACGCGCTGGTAGGCCAGCATGTCGCGATAGGTAATCCACCGTTGGCGATTGTTGCCCGCGCCGTGAAAGCCGACATCGCTTCCCTGGCGCCAGATGGAATCGGCGAACATCGTCCAGAACGGAGAAGCCCAGGTTCCGGTGGTGGCGCTGATGAAGATGTCGGGCTTTTCTCGTCGTAACTCGGTTACCAGTCGTAAAACGGCGTCGATATCTTCGGCGTTTTTTCCGCTCTCGCCGCTGGTCATATTTGTTCGGCCCATGCCGTCGAATTTGAAGAAGGTGGTGTTGTACTTGCGGATCATTTCCAGGCACGAATCGCGAAAGGCGGCATAGTACCTTTTGCCCGACATAGCGAATTTACCGTCATTGATTTCGAGACCCTGTTTTTGTCCATATGCGATCCGATTTTTTTTCCGCTCACCATAACCGCCCCAAGGCGAGAGCCACACACCGGTCGTGGCGCCATACGCCTTGCCCGCTTTTAACGTTTCGGAAAAACCGCGTGGGAAGCCGTCGTGGAATTTCCAAAGCGTATTGTAATCGTCCCAGCCGTCGTCCCAAGCGAAAGCGTCGAGCTTCGCGCCGCGTTTCTTCACCAACTCGCGGCCGATGTGTTCGATGGTATCCAGACATTCCTTCTCGACCATGCGGCACATGGGGCGGCCGATGTTCAGATGGTACCAGGAGTTGTAGTGCAAGAAAGGCCTGTAGGGATGGGCGCGGCGGCGTTCCAGATAGTAGAGGAAACCGCGACGCGTTTGACCGGCCGGGACGACGCCCACCACTGCGGAAAAACGCCAGGGCGTTTGATCGGCGCGAAGCGTAATCGAACGCGGCAGTC
>JAFGTN010000659.1 GCA_016934075.1 Pirellulales bacterium | reverse complement strand
TCGTGGAGTCACCCGAATTGCAAGTCTACGATCCAGCTTCGGGGAAGGATGTATGGATCTGGTATAGAAGCACGCGCGCCAAGGACGGTCCCTTTTTCCATTGCTTCTGGCGAATGTCGGACGATGCCGGGCGGAGTTGGGGACCGCTAAAACTGTTACGCTACGAGGCGGGCGACGACTTCAATCCCGAACATGCGGCCAATCCCCGCTTCCTTAAAAACAACCAGTCCTACATGGGGCAAAGCATCATTCGCTGTCGCGACGGTTCGCTGGTCTTCAGTGCTGCCGAGGTAAATGTGGACGAACCCATCTCGGTAATCAATCCGAAAGGAATACGAACGTGGGATAAACCGATCGATGCTCGATCGATCGGCGCGTGTTGCTTTATCGCTCGTTGGAACGTGACCAAGAAGTACTATGATTGGGAAGCGGGCAAACCGGTCTGGCTGCCGCGGCACGTCTCGTCGCGAGGACTGGCGGAACCCGACTTGGTAGAATTAAAGGACGGTCGGATATTAGTGGTTTTTCGCGGTTCCAACTCCGGGCTGAACCAGGCACAAGCGCCGGGGCGAAAATGGTTCAGCCTTTCCAACGACGGAGGCAAGACGCTCAGCCCGCCCAAAGAACTCAAGTATGACGACGGCTCGTCATTTTATAGCGCATCTTCAATACATGCTTTGTTCCGCGACAAAAACAGCGGCAAACTATATTGGATCGGCAACATCAGTATCACACCTCCCGACGGCAATTCGCCTCGCTATCCCCTTGTGATTGCCGAAGTGGATGAATCAATTCCCGCCCTGCGAAGAAGCACGGTCACCTTAATCGACGACAGGCGTAAGGGAGACGGCAAGGATCTGCAATTGTCAAACTTCTCACTCGTGCAGAAACGGGATAGCGGTGCACTGGTAATCTATCTGACTCGACTCGGCGAAAACCCCGATGACTTTTGGGGTGCAGACGCCTACAAGTACACTTTGGAGTTCCAATGAAAAAACAATTGAACTTTATCCTTGTTTCGTCACACAAGAGAACCTATCCGGCAAAGCATCGTAAAAAGCAAACCAATAGAGCCATGCCGCCCAACAGGACTACGGCGGCGGATGGTTCTGGCACACGCCTGAATGACTGGTCTATCATGGATAACGCGGCTATGCTTCCTTCCGTCTGTGACCAAGCATGAATGTTCTGTTGCACAAGAAAGCTTCTGTACGGGTCGTCGAATATTACCGAATCCAGTCGTTGCGATTCGTCGCCTGGATTAATGTGGTAAATCGCCATAATATCGTCGGGTTCGACGGGCAAAAAGGTCTCGGTCACCAGCATGGCGGCGTCTCCGATCGCGATCGGATTGCCGGCAAGATAGGCACCGGAAATCATATGATCGGGATCGATAGACGTTACCTGGAAGCGAATCAGGGCATCCGAGGCGCCATCGCCAAACAGGTCACCGAAACCTCCTTGGAAGGTAATGCCGAAGTTGCCGAACGCATCGGTGAAGGTGATGACATTAATATCATCGGCCGACGGCATATCACCCGTTTGATAGTATTCGAACAAGTCGAACCTAATACCGCCCGAGTCGATGTAGCCGTTGTTGTCGATCAACTCGCTCAATAGAATCATTTCAGCAAGTGCCGGCGAACAGGAAATAATAACCGCCAAAAGTGTTGTAAGTCGTAGCATCTGTCTCATGATCAGGTTCCTTAAAAAATATATTTGAGTTTTCATCGAGAAGTTTGTTTGGGCGAATTTCAATAAACCGGGCTTCTCTTGGAAGCCCGGTGTTCATTGGGCATACAAAAATCCATAAATGAATAATGCGTAACACTTCGGATAGCTGAAGCGTTACTGACATTTTTATTCTGGATACAGATTATCTATGCCTTCGACCAGCAAGATGTCATATTGGTCGTAGTACACGTCATCGGTGAAACCGTCCAAGGCAAACAGGAAGTCTGCGCCTAAGCCGCCGACCATTTTGTCGCTGCCGGCGCCACCGTTAAGGTAGTCGTCGCCGGCATCGCCAAACAGGGCATCCTGGCCGTCGTCACCGAACAAATAGTCGTTCCCGGCTCCGCCGTGAATTTCATCGTTGCCGAGTTGGCCGTAGAGCCAATCGTTGCCAAGATCGCCTTGCAATATGTCATTGCCATCCCCACCCATGAGACAGTCGTTGCCCGATCCGCCTCGGAGCGTATCATTCCCCTGCCCGCCGTCGATCGTATCGTTTCCGAGCATACCGGAAATTACGTCGTTACCGGCACCACCGTAGATACGGTCGTTATATGTAGTCCGATTCGCGGATTGCAGACCGTCCGCCGCAGTAATATCGAACGGATCGCCGATAATCGAATCGTTGCCGGCGTCTCCATAGATCACGTCGCTACCGACACCGCCTTGTATGCGGTCATCACCAAGACCACCTCGGATGTTGTCATCGCCTGCCTGGCCGTCGATTATGTCGCTGCCCGACCCGCCGTCGATACGGTCGTTTCCGTCACCGCCGTCGATCATATCCTGGCCGTACATTCCTCGGATCGTGTCGTTGCCGGAACCGCCGTTGATTACGTCGTTACCGGTGAGCGGCACAGCATCGACTGCGGTAAATGAAACCTCGGTACGTTTGACACTTAGCTCCGAAACCGCTTTTACGGACACCTCCTTGGGCACCGGCACGAGGTCTCTTGGATCGCCAACGATGTAATCGTCGCCGGCGCCGCCGTCGAGTCTATCGTTACCCCAGCCGCCTTGGATATTGTCATCTCCTGAACCGCCGTCAATTTTGTCGTCGCCGCTACCTCCATCGATACGATCCTTGCCGAACATGCCGCGGATCGTATCGTTTCCGGCCCCGCCATTGATTGTGTCGTTACCACTGAGAGGCACCAAATCGACCGCCTCGGCCTGGACCTCGACGTCAACCGGATTCACCTCATCCACGGCGACCGGTTTAAGTACCGGCGTGATGTCTCTTGGATCTCCGACGATTATGTCGTCTCCTGCGCCGCCGTTTAGAACATCGTTACCCCAGCCACCTTGGATCATATCGTTCCCCCGTCCTCCGTCGATGGTATCGTTTCCGGTTCCTCCATCGATACGGTCGGCACCTCCGCCGCCATTGATGAGATCGTTGCCGGCGTCACCACGTAGTGATGTCGTTTGCCTGACACTATCATCGAAATCGATTACATCGTCTCCGCCTCCACCTGAAACATTGATGTGAGAGATGTCGTCATTCGATAAACTCAAGCTGACACCGTTAATGACCACGGTGAGAAAATCGTCTTGGACGTAGGCCGAGATTTCGTCTGCCATGTCGCTGCCGGTAATGGTGAGGACACCATTGTCCACGAGCGCCATGGCGCTGAGCATGTCGCGAGACTCCAACGACTCCATGCGGAACTTGCGATTTCCTCGCGAGTTAATAAAAGAGCGGGAAGAGCCTCTGCTTCTGGAACTAGATTTGCGGGTAAACATCATTTGTCTCCATCTGATTTGGGAAAAGTGAAAAGTGCCGTTTGCACCTGCCGGACTGTAAAAGCAACCGCCATACCATGGACTTTCAACTTCTAGGAATCCCAAATAGACGCTAACTTATGTCGTTACTATATAAGAGTTAACGTCGCAACGCCGTCTGCAAACTCAACCGCTGTACACTCCCATCAGCGCCTTGAAAGTTGGCGCCGACTTGCGAGCGCGCCCTGAAAAGGTACACTCAATATACGGTCGCCTATTGGACATTCCTCACATGCTGTTAGCCGAGGAGATTCGCACGTGAAACACTGCCTTGTTCTTGTCAACGGCCCTTCATCGGGAGCAACGGTCAATCTCAATCAAGACGGTAAGCCGGTGACGATCGGTCGCGATGCGTCGCGGGATTTTCCCCTGAATGATCACTTGGCGTCGCGTCTGCACGCCCGCGTCTGGTTCGACGGCCAGTCGTGGCAAATCGAAGACTGCGGCAGCCACAACGGAACCACGGTCAACTCGCAGATGATTAACCGTTCTGTGCTGGAGCCGGGCGATCTGATCCGCATCGGTGACCGGTTAATCATCTTCCTTGGCGAAGCTGATGAATCCGATGCTTGGAATCTGCGACCGTCGGTGGTTGCCGCAAGTACGTGCGTGGTGCGAATTCCCTCGCCCAACAAGCGAGCCGAACTGCTGGAAGAATTGCGTGCCGACACGTCGGCCCGCCCGATCCGTCTACTTTCGGTTCTATACCGTTTGTCCACGACGCTGTATGCCCAATCGGGTGTCGAGCAATTGGCGCGATTAGCCGCTGAAACACTGCGCGAAGCGATCGACGCTGAAATTGTAAACCTTTGGCTTTCCGACGTGGACGGGAGGTTGCGTCGCTATGGTGGGGATTTGTCCAGCGAGACTCACGCGGGCAATAGCCACTTACTGGCCAGCATTGCGGTGGAAAATGACGAGGCTATGCTGATGGGGCTACCCGAATCGGCCAATGGACAATCACCCGACGGGCGCAACGGTATCGAACCAAACAGGTCGGCGATAGCTGTACCCATCCCGGCAAGACAACGGCCCCGCGGGGCCATCGAATGTTTTCGCTCCGCGACAGACAATGGTTTCGGACGCGATGATTTGGAGTTTGTCGTGGCCGTGGCCCATCAGTTCGGCATGGCGTTGGAGAACCTGGAACACCGCATAGAACTGGAACAGGCAAACGAGCAATTTCGCGTGCGTTTGGCCGCTCAGACACGGATTCAAGGTAGCAGTTCCCAGATGCGGGAGTTGCTTGACCAAGTTGCTCGAGTCGCGCCTACTACTTCGAACGTCTTGATTATCGGCGAAAGTGGAACCGGCAAGGAGCTCGTCTCTCAGATGATCCACGAACTTAGCCCGCGTTCGGCCGGTCCCTTCGTGACCGTCAATTGTGCCGCATTCAGCGAGTCGCTGTTAGAGAGCGAACTCTTC
>JAFGTN010000658.1 GCA_016934075.1 Pirellulales bacterium | reverse complement strand
CGCCAACTGCCCACGTCGTCCCAGTCGAAGGGTGCCTCGATGACCACCACGCCGGACACGTGTTCCATCACGCCCAGGTCGATAGAAATCGGTTCGATCAGCGCGAATTCACGCCGCAGAACTTCTTCGTATTCCGGTGTGTCGAAGGCTTCGGCGATGCGTTCCAGGTGCTCGCGCATGGCGGGCTGGTGCTCGTAGATGGCGTCGAGGATCGTGCGGGCTTTCCAAACGAATATACCCGAGTTCCAATAGAATCCGCCCGCGTCCAAATATTTTTGGGCAACGTCGGCCTTGGGTTTCTCGTGAAATTGTTTGACTTCATATACGCCCGGCGCGTGTTCCGATTCGTCGAGAGTTTTGGATTGCAGCGGTTGGTCGCGTTCGATATATCCGAAACTTTCGGCCGGGTATGTAGGCCGAATGCCGAAGGTTATCATCCGCCGAGGATCCTCTTCGACCAATTGCGCGGCGAGGCGGATCGCGTCGCGAAAACTCTCGTCCGGGCCGATCACATGATCCGACGGCATCACGGCCATCACGGCATCGGGATCGTCACGGAGGACGCGAATCGCGGCCAGGCCGATGCAGGGGCCCGTGTCGCGCTTGCAGGGCTCGACTAGAATCGTGCCCTCGGGCAGTTCGGGCAAATGCTCGGTGATCTGGTCGGCAAGAAGCGCCGTGGTGGCCACAAATATCCGCTCGGGAGGCGCCAAATCCTCCAGCCTGTCGGCGGTGGCTTGGATCATGGTGCGGCTGCCGATCATGCCCAGAAGTTGTTTCGGACGAAGACGGCGGCTTTCGGGCCAGAAGCGGGTGCCGGCTCCGCCGGCCATTATCACTGCGTGTAGCATTTTTCAATCTCAAATTCAGCGTGAAGGATGGGTAGCCCCGATAGCTTGTCTATCGGGGTGCCGCAGGCACAAGAGGAGTTCGCAATACATCATTTTGTCTCTTGCAGCTACGCCACCCTGATATACAAGCTATCAGGGATACCCGTTAGACCAATACTAAGCGGAAAGTGCAAGTGAAGGGGACACGGTGTCGACTCGTATTTCCCCTTCGCTTGTACTTCGCGCTTAGTGTTCCTAGCTTAGCAGAAATAACGATCTTGCGTCACCTGTGTTCCGGCCGGAATTTTTTTGGCCACTTCGGTTTCGTTGCGAGCGAAAAGCGGGCTGATTTCCACTTTCACCCCTTCGGAGACCTCGATGCCCGCCCGCTGTAGCCAATCTTTCGCCTGGGCGACAAGTTGGGCTTTGACCGACTCGGGAGTATCGGTTGGATCGCCCGGGGCGTTTTTCAGCGGGGCGAAGGCACGTTGCGGATCGACTTCGACTGCGATAGCATCGGCGGCCGACGGCAGCAGATCGAAGATAAACCGCTCGAACTTAATCGCGTTGGGCTCGTCGGGCCGGACCGTTCGGCCGGAACGATCCAGGTAATCGACTTTTTTACGAGCCGTGTGGAACGGTAAGGCCTCGTTTCCAGCGGCCGTCTGCTTCGCCATTCGATTCAGAAACTCCAGGTCCATCACATGCACGGCAATACTACCGGCCCAAATCTCCAGTGAACCGTCTGGGTTGCGACGATGTGCAAGTTTTTCGGGTAGATCGCTGTATTCGACCATCAGAAGACGCTCGTCTTCGAGACGCACAATATTCCCTACCCGATCCAGCGGATCTCGCTTGGCGATCACCTGGCTGGAAAACTCCGAACCGGATAGCAAGTGATAACCGAGAAAGTCCAGCCCGCAAATGTCCACCAGGGGGTTATCGACCTGGAAGTAGAAAAGTTGACGGATACCGCGATCGCGAGCGGCGTCCATGGCGCCGCTTTTGGCAAATGCGTCCAACATGCCGCCGTGACCGTCGGGACTCAGGGCGAGATGCGACTTGTTCACCAGCAGTACCTTGCCGCTTTGGTCGTCGACCGCCGGCATGGTTCCCTGGCGGAAAATAGTCAATTGATCTTTCGCCAAACCGAATCGATCATTGCGGTCGAGAAATTCCACGGTCTCATCGTGGGTGGCCGGGCTGGTCATTATGTACAAGGGAATGGAGACGCCATAGCGCCGCGAATCGGCCAGGATTTTTTCGATGTGGATCTGGAAAAGAGAATTGCCCGAGACCGGACCGATGGGGAACATACCCTTAGGGTGCGGGAATCCTAACCTTGTGCCCTGCCCTCCGGCCACGAGAATCACTCCTATCTGGCCTGCTTGCATCGCTTCGCGTCCGCGCGATCGAGCTTCATCGGCAGAAAAGCGATTATTTTGCCCGTCCAGCCGCAGCGCCGGTGGCGGCCCGGCCCGTTCGATCATTTCGTGAAGGTCTTCGCCCGCTTCCCGTTTTTCAAATAACCGGGCAATCTGCCCGAAATCAATCGCGCGGATCTCTGCCTCGAGACTATTACGTTCTTCAGGGGTGAGCCGATCCCAGAAATCAAGCAGATGCGTTTGTCCGAAAGGAGCCAGAAGAGATTGGAGTTGTGCTAACGTTTCGTCCATGTTCTTGTGTCCCGAATAATTCATATAACTCCAAGAAACTTGACCAAGAACACGCCAATCTGTCAACCGTCTGGCAAGATAATGTAATTTTTGTAACCATCTTTGGTAAAATAGTCAGTGAATCCAGTTTTTTTGGCTCAATGAGCCTGGTAGGCTATTATTTTCGTCGCAAACGCCGCCGTACCACGATCCACACCACAACCGCCGGCGGCAGAAAAACCACAGCCCAGGGAGCCAAGGCCGCGGCGGCGATGGAAAGCGATTCGGCGAATGATTTTACATTGTGAAGTGAGTTTTGAAACGCCATGCTGACGCGCGCGGAATAGCCCTGTATCTTGGGGGGATCGTAATATTTGATCTCTTCCACCGACAGGTTCACCGTGGTCATGGCCGTCAGGTCGTTGATTACACGGAAGCGGCCTTGCATGCGTTTGATCTCGCCGCGGACTCGCGATAATTCGCGTTCAATCGTGAGAATTTCTTGTAGCTTCCCTGTTGCATCTTCCAAGAGCTTAAGTAACCGTTCTTCCTCCTTCTGTTTGTTGCGAATGCGACTGTTGAGGTCGTAGTACTCTTCGCTGATATCCTTAGAATTGCTGCTTTCGCTACGAAGTTCTCCCAAGCCGCGGAGGGCTTCGAGACACTTATGATAATGTTCTACGGGTATACGGATCTCCCACGAACCGCTACGACGTGAACCGGGCGAACCGGATATATTGGAGCCGGCAATATAACCGCTGTACTGTCCGGCAATCTTTAGAAGCACTTGGGCGGCTCGAAGTTCCAATCGAAAATTCCATTTGGTGATTTTGATAATCATGTGCTATCCTTGCCCCCGTGTGGGTGGGTGGTTCGCGGGCAAAACCGTGCTTCCCAAGACGACTTACTCTACAAAGCGTTTTCACATACTTGACCGTTTTACGGATGCGGGCGACAATCATATTTATGGTCGATCAGAAAGATAAATTCGATGCCGCAAATCCGGCGGACTATTCGCCCGACGAACTCTACACTGTGGCGCCGCCCGATCCCGAGTTGGAGAAATCTCGCCCAGCCTTCGATCCTATTATTCCCGAGGTCGTGCACGAAGACGAACCTCGACAGGCCACCCCGCTCATCGAACGCTTCGACTTCGAGAGTTTACGAGAAAACTTCCACTTCCAATTCACTTTGGCCGATCTGTTCATCCTAACCACCGCTTCGGCCGTGCTTTTGGGAGTGATGCGAATGGTGGCCTGGAAGTGGCAATACGCCGCCGGGCTGGGCGGCATAGGGGCTTTTATCAGTCTGATTATTATCACCTATGTCGAGCCCGAACGACGCATAGCCAAGACCATCTGGTGGAGCATCATGACTTTCTATTTACTGGCCTGCCTGGCCGCCATGATTACCGGTAAGTAGATTCTATACTTTTCCTCACTTTTCGTGAGCGACCGGCCTAAACGGGAGATTCTGATCGATGACCGTCTTTTCCATTATCTGTCTTACTGTGCTCAATGCGAGCGGATTGCGGGATACACTCGATTCATTCGACTATCGAAATTCGGCCGCCGCGCGGCAGGCATGGCAAGTTACCGGGGGATTGCCGGTTGAAATGACGGACGTCGATGACCGGCGCGTGATGAAAATAGACGGCAACCTGCCCGACGATTCGCATCCGAGCCGCGTCAGTATGGACCGCAAGGTGAAACTCAACTTGGAGGGCGTCGGCGAGTTTACGCTCCGAGTGGCCACCGATTTGCCTGAAGCCACCAACCACGTATCGCTCTATTTCCGTAGCGGCAATGGATGGTACTCGATGTCTGCTGGTTTTCGCGGCCGAGGTTGGCAGACGCTGCATTTTTACAGCAGCAAGGCCAGTATCGAAGGAAAGCCCTCGGGTTGGGACAAAATCGACACAATTCGTGTCGCCTTTTGGCGGGCGGGATTTCTCGACGCCGTGTTTCTGCTCGACCACCTGTCGGGCGTTCGGCACGAGATCGCGGTTGTGGATGCCGGGAAAAATGCTGACGATACGGAAACAGTCGCCGCGGTCGTGCGGCGGATTGAAAAAATGCTGGCCGCCGAAGGTATAGGATTCGACCGGGTCGGTGAAGATGCGGTTGCGCGTGGCGCGCTAGAGGGCCGCTCTGTGGCAATTTTGCCTTACAATCCACTACCGAGCAACGAGACATACGAGGCACTGCGGAAATTTGTCGATGGCGGCGGGCGTCTCTTCGTGTGCTATTCGCTGTCCAAGCGGTTGGGGAAACTGTTGGGCTTTGAACTCGGCAAGTGGCAACGCGGCAAGAGGCCGGGTAGTTTTGCCGAAATTCGTTTCGAAGAGGATATTTTAGGGATGCCCAAATCGGTTAAGCAGTCGTCGTGGAATATCAACGCCGCGCGGCCGGTGGGATTCAATGCACGCGTTGTGGCGAAATGGTACGACGACCAGGGCAAGCCCGCCGGCGAGCCGGCCATGCTGCTTAGTGATCGTGGTGCATACCTTACTCACATCGTGTTGCCCGACGACGCAACGGCCAAGCGGAAAATGTTGTTGGCCACGCTCGGCCGGCTTGCACCGGTTGTCTGGGAACAGGTCTGCGAAAGACGGTTGGAGGAGATCGATCACATCGGGCATTGCAACTCTTTGGAAGAACTGGCCGGATTCATCAAGGAAAACGGTAACGTGTCCGAGGCCGCCAAGGGGCTGGAATCGGCGAGATCTCTTTTAGCCGATGCCAGGGGTGCCGTGGAAAAGAAACAATTTCCCCAAGCCAACGCGCTCGTGAGTGAAGCCGGCGAGTTGCTCGACCGTGCCTACCTGCTCTCGCAACCGAGTCCCACGATCGAAGCACGGGGATGGTGGAACCATTCGGGCACCGGTCTCTATCCGGGCGACTGGGACCGGGCACTGGAGGAACTTTCCCAGGCGGGATTCAATATGGTCTTCCCCAACATGCTCTGGGCCGG